>NZ_JAVRCL010000017.1:0-121060 GCF_034530775.1 Nostoc sp. DedSLP04
TCTAATTCTATTTGATTCGCGTTCTCTCATATCGCTTTTAGTCTAAACTCCAGTCAATATCAGTCAACTTGAATCTTCCCTGTGGGAAGCCGCAGACCAACTCCGCGCTAACTCAAAACTCAATGCTAATGAATACAGTATGCCCGTACTGGGGCTAATCTTTCTTCGCCATGCGACAAATCGCTTCAATGCTGTACAAGCGGAGATTGAAAAGGGTTTACCCTCGCGGGGTGGAAAAAAACGCCCGATTACTAAAGATGACTTTAAAGGAAAGTCAGCAATTTTTTTACCAATTGAGGCTCAGTACGATCGCATCTTGAATTTGGCAGAAAACGCAGATATTGGCAAGGCAATCAATGCAGCGATGAAAGCCATTGAGGATGAAACTAAGATGTTGGAGGGGGTGTTACCGAAGGAGTACACCAGTTTTGAGCAAGATTTGCTGTATAATTTGGTGCGAATTTTTGACCGGGAGGAGTTACGTACAGCCACTGGTGATGTGTTTGGGCGAATTTATGAGTATTTTCTGAATAAGTTTGCTATGAGTGGCGCACAGGAGGGAGGAGAATTTTTTACACCGCCTTCTTTGGTACGCACCATTGTAAATATGATTGAACCTGACCGGGGAAATGTTTTAGACCCTGCTTGCGGTAGTGCAGGTATGTTTGTGCAGACGGGACATTTTGTGGAAAATCGCGGTGAAGATGCGGCTGCAAAGATTACTTTTTACGGACAGGAAAAATCGGATACTAACACCCGTTTGGCGCGAATGAATTTAGCAGTTCACGGGTTAGAAGGGATAATTCGCCAGGGTAATACTTTTTACGATCGCTGGGAAGAGTTGCAGGGTGAATGTGATTTTGTCATGTCTAACCCGCCGTTTAATGTGGATGGGGTAAGTCCAGAGAAGGTGAAGACTGACTCCCGGCTGTTTACTGAAAAAAAGATACCGGGAATTGCTGCGAAAACTAAAGCAGTCAGTAATGCAAATTACCTCTGGATACAGTATTTTTACAGTTATTTAAATGAGCGAGGTAGAGCCGGGTTTGTGATGGCGAGTTCGGCCTCGGATGCGGGACATGGGGAAAAGGAGATTCGAGAGGAGTTAATCGCCACTCAAGCGGTGGATATGATTATCTCTATTGGGACGAACTTTTTTTACACAAAATCGCTACCTTGTACTTTGTGGTTTTTTGACAAGGGAAAACCAGCAGAACGCCAAGATAAGGTGTTGATGATTGATGCGCGGAATGTCTACCGGGTAGTGACGCGCAAAATCCGCGATTTTAGTGAAGAACAACTCCAGAATATCACTGCGATCGCTTGGTTGTATCGCGGTCAGCAGGAACGTTATTTAGGATTGGTGCGGGAATATTTAAACAAGACGCATCAGGAAGCAGGGACTATAGAGGGTGCGTTGACACAGTTAGAAGAACCGTTAGCTAAGTTGACGCAGATGTTGCAGACTTTTAATGATAGTCTTGGGGCTTCCCTTCCTTTATTAAAAGATTTACCGGAAGTTGAGGGATTAGTTGCTGAAGATATCGCTAATCAGAATATAGAGACTTTCCGCGCTACTTTGGCTGAGTTGGAAGCGGGGATTCAAGAATTTACTGCGGCTAGAGTTGGTTTAATTGGTGAGTTACAAGTGCATCTTGCATGGTTTGCAACTCAAGCTGAGTCACTTTCTACTAATGAAATGCAAAAAGAATGTGCAGCAAGGTTTGTACATTTTATTCCGCAATTGAAAACTCTGCAAAAGCACATTAACGAAGTGCATAAAGTCGGTACTCGCGCTGTAGAACTGGCCGAGAAAAAGCTAGAAGCGCGGAAACAGGATATTTGGGATGGAAAGGAAGTTAAAAAACAACGTGATGCACTGGATATAGTGCGAGATCAGGCTATTTTTGTTATTAAGTCTACGCTGTATATGAAAGCACAAGTTACCTGGTTACAATCTCGCTTTCCCGAAGCGGTGTTTGTGGATGTAGCAGGGTTGTGTAAGGTGGTAACGCGGGATGAAATAACCCAGCAGGATAGTAGTTTAACGCCTGGGCGTTATGTGGGTGTGACGGCTTTGGATGGGGAAGATGAGGAGGATGTTGAGGAGAGGTTGCGGGAAATTCATTTAGAGTTGGCGAGTTTGAATGAGGAAGCAGTGGAGTTAGCGGCGAGTATTGCGGCGAATTTTGAGGAGTTAGGAATTTAGTTGAATGCGACAAATATCCAACTTTTTATTACTTAAAGATTTGCTAGTTCTTACAAAAGATGGTGAATGGGGCAAAAGTGAGCCAACAAGTGATTCCATAGAAATGTATATCATTCGTGGCACAGATTTTGCTGCTGTCCGTTACGGTAATTTATCCAATGTTCCCATTCGCTACATTTCAGAAAAAATAGCAGAACGAAAAAGCCTTCAGCCGAATGATATCTTGATTGAGACTGCTGGAGGTACTAAAGAACAACCAACTGGACGAACTGTTTTTCTAAAACCTCGAATTTTTGAAAAAGCTAGCCTTCCAATTACCTGTGCAAGTTTTAGTAGATTTCTGAGAGTTAATCCACAACTAGCAGTGCCAGAGTATATATATTGGTATCTTCAGTTTCTCTATCAGACAGGCAAAATGGAGCAACACCAAATTCAACATACTGGTGTTGCTCGATTTCAATATACAAGGTTTGCCCAAAGTGTTAATATTCCTTTGCCTTCACATTCAACCCAACAACGCATAGTTGATATCCTCTCAACCTACGACAACCTCATCGACAACAACAACCGCCGAATAGCACTGCTGGAAGAGTCTATCCACCAGCTTTACAAAGAATGGTTTGTGCGATCGCGCTTCCCTGGCTACGAGTCAGTGAAGGTAGTTGATGGCATTCCAGAGGGTTGGAATCGAAAAAGACTTAAAGATATTGCATTATCTATTCGACAATCCATTCATCCTTCAAACACTGAACCAAACACACCTTACGTTGGACTTGAACATATCCCACGACAATCAATGGCCCTTACCTCTTGGGGGTACAGTCATGAAGTTGATAGCAATAAATTCGTATTTACTAAAGGTGATATTTTATTTGGTAAAATCAGACCTTATTTTCACAAAGTTGTTTTTGCTCCAGTAAATGGGATATGTTCTTCTGATGCAATTGTAATCCGACCTATAAACCAAGATTTATTTGGATTAACGCTATCACTTGTTTCTAGTGTTGCGTTTGTTGACTACACTTCAAAGACATCTAAAGAAGGCTCAAAAATGCCTCGTGCTAACTGGGATGTCATGGAACAGTATCCAATACTAATTCCTAATCCAAAATTGTTACAGGAATTTAATAATTTAGTAAGCCTAGTAACTTACCAAATAACCAGCTTAATATTTACTAATCAACGTCTTCGCCAAGCCCGTGATTTACTTCTTCCTCGCCTGATGAATGGAAGCATCGCCGTGTAATTCAGAGGTTTTCCTGCTAATATAGTACACCTTGAGCAACTATTAACAAGCAGATAGCACCACCATAAGAGAGGTACAATTGTCCAATAAATAAATTGTTTATTGTGATGAATCAATTGCTCTCTTCTCTTAAACCAAAAGCTTGAAATACTTGTAGGTAAAATTTTTTACTTTGTAAATATACTTATAAAGTAAATTTATGAAAATTAAGTAATGACAGCATTCTCAAGTAGCACTTAGAAAAGTGTCATCGGAACTAAAGATTTTTTCTTCCTCTATAAAATCGTTATATGCAACGTTCACTATTTCTAAAGCGAAATAGGCTTGAGGGCGATATTCGGATTCAAGTTCATGTAAAATCTGAGCGTTTACAAGTCGCTGTATGTCACTTTTTGCTGTTGGATAAGATATATTGTGTGTACTAGCTAACTGAGTAACAGTTACAACTGGACTTTCAAAAAGTTTGTCAATAATTTTATGCAGACGGACATTACCCCCTATTTGAGAGATAGCGTCGTCATATTTTTTATGAAGATAAACAAGTTGGTCAAAACGCTTGATAGCATCTTTTGATTGTGCAATAGTACCTCTTAGACAAAAAGCTATCCAATCTTGCCAATTACCTTTTGAACTGAATTGAAACAAGTAATTAATATATTCGTCCTTATACTTATCAAAAAACGCGCTTAAGTATAGCCAAGGGTGGCTAAGACCACAAAATTTATAAATCATTAAAGAAAGTAGCAATCTACCTACCCTACCATTGCCATCAAGAAAAGGATGGATAGCTTCAAATTGGTAATGTACCATGAAGCAAAAAATTAATGGGTCAATTTCAATGTTATCTTTATGTATGTACTTTTCTAGATTATCCAAACAGTTGATTATCTCATTATGGGGTGGTGGAATAAATCTTCTGTCTGCACCAATATGGACTTGAGAACGACGAAAATTACCTGGATCTCTGTGGTGTCCACGGACACCACTAAGAAGTTCTTTATGAATATCTTTAATTAGGCGTAGTGAGATTGGGATGTTCTCCAGAAGTTTCTGACCTAAAACTAAAGCTTTGCCGTAATTTGATACTTCTTTCCAAGCATTTACCGGGTCATGGGTTGATTTAGGCTCTCTCGGATCTATTTCATAAAGTAGTAGCTGTTGCGGGGTAGCATAAGTTCCCTCTAGACTAGATGAGCGCAAAGCTTCCCGCTGTTGTAAGGGGCGAAGTAGTAATTCGTAAGCCTCAATATGTCTTCCTACTCCGTCAAGTCTGGCTAATTCTTCACGCGCCTGTACTAACAAGCACCAAATTTTTTCTGGGAGTTCTAATTTATTGGGTAATGGTGCGGGGATAAAAGACCAGTCTTTAGTGCCTTCAACAATAATTTCTCTCAATTCTCCTGGTACTTCATGCAGGAATAGTGATTTATCCATCAATAATATTCTCTCAAAAAATTTTAATTAGACGGGTGCGAATTAAAATTTTAGCCTGTTTTTTTTAAAAATCTGAAACGAATTAAAATTTTTATAGAGTTTGGTGGCGTTGCCTCGTACTTTATAAACATAATTTTGTCAATCGTATAACTAATTTATGCAGAGACTAAAAATATACAAATATAAAGACTGTATAGGATTAGGCCAAAAAATAAATAAAATATTTTTTCTTTACCCCTGCTAATGGTTATTTAAATTTGAAATTGCGAAACAAATATAATTTTGTAATTAGTCACAGTTAGGATCAAAGTCTCAGTTAATAATTTAACCACTTGTTAAATTATTTGACAAGTAACAATAGTGACGACTAAATGCCTTAAAAATGGCAAAAACCCTAAAAATAGCAAAAAATAGAATCATTGTTATTTGAAGTGCATTATGAATGATAATTGTGACTCCACTAATGGGAAAGCTATTTATAGAATAGCTACTCATACCACCCATAACGTCAATGAGTGCCGAATATTCCGAAGACCGCTTAGTGCAGCAAACTACTTCTGATTTTTTTGCAAATACGCTCAAATGGAAATCTATCTACGCATACAAAAAGGAAACCTTCGGCACTAACGGTACACTAGGACGCAAAGATAAACGAGAAGTTGTTCTCACACGCTATCTTCGCCAAGCATTAGAGAAATTTAATCCTGGTCATCCACAGCAAGTATACGACGATGCGATCGCTCAATTCACCACATCCAATATTTCAGAGCAATTAATCACCATCAACCAGAAAAAATACCAACTCATCCGTGAAGGTATCCTAGAGAAACCCTACAAAAACCCACACGGTGAAACCATCAATCCCCGCCTCAAAGTGATTGACTTTCAAAACCCCGAAAATAATCATTTCTTGGTTGTGCGGGAGTTGTCTATTAAAGGCTCTCTCTATTCCAAACGGCCTGATATTATCGGCTTTGTTAATGGAATTCCTTTACTATTTATCGAACTTAAAGCCACGCACCGCAACGTCAGAGTGGCTTACGAAGACAACTACACCGATTACAAAGACACTATACCCGAAATTTTCCATCACAACGCCATAGTCATGTTGAGTAATGGAATAGTAGGCAAAGTAGGTAGCATCACCAGTCGCTACGGCCACTTCCAAGAATGGAAACGTCTAGAAGAAGAGGAACTCGGCAAAGTTGACTACCAAACAATGTTAATGGGGATGTGCCGCAAAGACAATTTCCTCGACATCATCGAAAACTTCATCCTCTTTGATGACAGTAGCGGTAAAACAATCAAAATTCTGACTCGTAATCACCAATTTCTTGGTGTTAACCGTGCATTTACCGCCATTCAACAACGGCAAGTCCGAAAGGGGAAACTTGGCGTTTTCTGGCATACTCAAGGTAGCGGTAAATCTTACTCAATAGCATTTCTCACGCGCAAAGCCCACCGCCAATTACCAGGTAATTTTACCTTTGTCATCGTCACAGACCGCCAAGAATTAGATAATCAAATCGTGCAAACCTTTGCTGGCGTTGGTGCTATCAAAGAAAATAACACCCAAGCCGCCAGTGGTGAACAATTAGCTGAATTACTCAAAGACAACCATCGCTACGTTTTCACGCTAATTCACAAATTCAACAAACCCGGTGAGATTTACTCTCTCCGTCCCGATATTATCGTCATCTCCGACGAAGCGCACCGCACCCAATACGGTAAACTCGCGGAAAATATGCGCCAAGCTTTACCCAACGCATCTTTCATCGGCTTTACTGGTACACCCTTAATGGAGTCGCAAGAAGACCAACTCACCCGTCGAGTTTTCGGCAGCTACGTTTCCACCTACGACTTCCAACGCGCTGTAGAAGATGGTGCAACAGTTCCCCTCTACTACGACAATCGAGGCGAAGAATTATATTATGACGACAAAGGTATTCAACGCCAGGTTGCAGCTGACGAGGAACTAAATCAACGCCTCGCCACCGCCATCGAACAATTTGACCTCGACGCAGAACAAGAAGAAGCCGTCCGTCGCCGCTTGGGGGGAGAATATCTCATCCTCACCGCCGAAAAACGTTTAGACCGAATCGCCCAAGACTTAGTAGCTCACTATACCCAACGTTGGCAAACCGGAAAAGCGATGCTTGTTTGTCTAGATAAGATTACGGCTGTGCGAATGCACGGACTTATCGATAAATACTGGAAACAAGCAATACAAATACAGAAACAATTAGTCAAACAAGCTGGTGATGAACAAGAGGAAGTGGAACATCAGCAACATTTGCAATGGTTGGAGTCAACAGAATATTTAGTTGTGATTAGCGAAGCCCAAAATGAAGTTAAAACTTTCAAAGATTGGGATTTAGATATAGTTCCCCATCGCCAAATTATCAAAAGTCGTAATCTAGAAGAAGAATTTAAGAACGAAAAACACCCTTTCCGCTTTGCAATTGTCTGCGCCATGTGGTTAACAGGCTTTGATGTCCCCAGCCTTGCCACATTATATATAGATAAACCCTTGCAAGGACATACTCTCATGCAAGCGATCGCTCGTGCAAACCGCGTCCACGAAGGGAAAAATAACGGGTTGTTAATTGATTACAACGGTATTTTAACAAGTCTCCGTGCCGCCCTTGCAAGATACTCCCGTGCAGAAGTAGGAAGCACAGACGAGAGTATAACACCTTACAACGACCTGAACCAATTACAAGAAGATTATGCGATCGCACTTCAAAGTTGTATTGACCACATCGCCAACCTGGGGTTTGACCTGCAAGAACTGGTGGAAACAGAAGGATTTGATAAAATTGCTGCTTTAGCAAGTGCAGTTAATGCAGTTTGTACAAACGATGAATCTCGCGCCCGCTTTGAAGTATTAGCCAGGGAAGTCTTCAAAAAGAAACAGGCGCTAATTACTGAACCGAAATTAACAGCACCCTACCAAGGAAGATATAACGCCATTGAGCAAATTTACAAACACTTACACGAACAACACAAAATATCTTTAGATATTAACGCTGTCATCCGTTCCTTACAAGGTATCGTTAGCGAGTTCATCAACGTTGATACTTCTCGTCTTCCAGGTGCAGAGTCAGGCAAAAATTACGATATTAGCAATATAGACTTTGAGTTATTAAAAGCAGAATTTGCTAATTCTCAGACCAAAAATACCTCAGTCCAAACCCTCAAAGAAGCCGTCGAACGCCAACTCCAGCGAATGGTACAACGAAACCCATCTCGCATTGACTACTACACGCGCTATCAACAAGTTATCCAAAACTATAACCGCGAAACTGACCGAGTAGCCATTGAACAAACATTTGAGGAACTTCTACAACTTGTCAAAGACCTCTCGGAAGAAGACACCCGTGCTGTCCGCGAAGGTTTAAGTGAAGAACACCTTGCCGTTTTTGACTTGCTTTGCTCATCTAAAGATAATTTGGATACCAGAATTAGAAACCGCGTCAAACAAGTTGCTCAGTCGCTAATTGAAGCCGTGAAATCACAATTACAGCAACTAGAAAACTGGCGCGATAAGGAATCTACGAGAGCCACAATTAAGAGTTTTATTTATGATTACTTGTACAGCGAAGACACAGGTTTACCTGTAGATGCCTACGATGATAGCGATGTAGACAACCTGAGTAATATAGTATTTCTCCATATTTATCAGCAGTATAAAAGTGCTAATAAGCATCCTTATGCGGCGTAATAGTACTTAATATTACTCCCTAAAGCGTTTGAGGTTTTGGTGTAAGACTTCGTGAATGCGTTGGCGTAGCCCGCCGCAGGCATCGCACCAAAAAAGAATTACAGTCTGCCCCTGACAAAGAGCTTCTAGCGCTACTTGCTTGTCAAACTCTGCCAATTGCAAAGGTTGTTCAGGCGATGAAGTGGCTAATAACATTAGCCACTTCATCTTGCAAGATTGAGCAACGCCTAACCGCATAAAGCCACGACTCACACCGAACGGATCGCATTGGCTCGACGTTTCTGATCTTGAGCAACGCCTAACCGCATAAAGCCACGACTCACACAGGTATTTTTCCACTCAACCAATCACTGGGTAGCTTGAGCAACGCCTAACGGCATAAAGCCACGACTCACGCGATCGCATATTCCGATTAATCCGGTGGAAGTCTTGAGCAACGCCTAACGGCATAAAGCCACGACTCACTCTTCGCTATATAATTTTGCGGATGATTCCATAGTTTGAGCAACGCCTAACGGCATAAAGCCACGACTCACAGCAAAGGCTAAAACCCTTGATTGATGAAGGCTCGCTCACAATTTTACAAGTACCCCTCAGCCGGAGATCCCAAAAAGACAAAACTTATCAATTTCTTGTATTTCTTCAACCTTTAAAACTCAATCCCCCTAACTCTTTCAAGGATTTACAAGCACCTTTTTTTTATCTAAATTGCTATATCCCTTAACCCTGTAATCCTTTCCGTCATTTTTTACCCTCAATTCTCCTCGCCAGCAGGGGTACTTGTCAAATCGGAGATTGAACCATTGTCCAGGCTAAATCAGGAGGTGATAATCTATCCATTTCCTCAATCCGATACCTCAAAAATTGGGTATTTCTTGACCCCACATGGTCAACCCAATAGGGTAAGGTTAACCTGCCTCGATTATCTCTAATCGCCCACTGTCTCACCCCCTCTAGATAATCTTCCGAGACAAGTTTGATCGTTTTAATCAACTGGTCACTTTCTCCCAAAAATAAACAACCAAACCGTCTTACTAGTTCAGGATGGTCAAACGCTAACTGTATCCTCTCCCTTAAACTTGGTTGTATCTTTTCCTCGTCAGAACGAACCCAAATTAAACACTTCAGATTAGACAAAATTTCTTGATAACAGGGAATAACATTCTCTGGATGGCTAAAATCAGCATTCTTAAACCGTCTCATTTGACGCAAAATTCGCGACTTTTTGGGGCTAGATAACATTGCGATCGCCAATTCTACCCCACAGTGGCGATAGACATTCGTTTCGCCTACCAAAGACAACAACATTCCATACACTGTCGCTGGAGGAGGGACAGGATAGGTTTTTCCCATTTCCCTTGCATGGGACTCCCGAAAAGTCGCAAATGGAACATCCAAATAGAGAATTAATGGTGCAATCATTTTGATTCTTCTAAGCCCAAATCTCTTTTAATGACTGTTTTCAAAGCTGCAATCAGTTCATTTCGATTACGATAAATATGCGCCCTGTTAAAAGGGGAATTATCAAAATTATCTAATTGCTGTAACTCCTTAACAATTGTTCCCCCAATCCACAACTTACTAGGGTCAATCTGTCCGCATTCCACTTCATCTATAAACTCTTGTGAAAGTTTTACTTCTTTACTCTTAGGATCAGAATATTCAAAGCAATAGGAAATATATGAAGCAAAATGATTTGTCCATTGAAATACCAAACTATCGGGACAGAAAGGATAATTAAAAATATTACTACTCCCTCCTACCTTGGGCAGATTCATAATCCCATCTATAAAAGGTAAAATCCGCGAAAAATCTTTGAGATGAGTGGCATCAATTCCAAAATAATATTGATATCGAGTTGCATGATATTCTGTAAAATGAAGCGATGTACTATCCTTTTCTCTGCCACTTTTTGCCCCTAACTTGACTGCACCATCATAAGGCGTTAGCGAAACAGCCATATTCATCCCTAAAGCACCCATTCGCTGATTAGGAGTGCTGGCTTTTCTTTGTTTGTTTTTTCTCTTTGTTGTTGAAGTCTCCTCCTCTGTTTCAGCAGACTCTAGTAAAGCAAACCCAAAAATATCATCATCATAGAATTGTTCTGGATCGAAATCTTCACTTGTTAACCGATTAATATTTTCGTCCTCATCCCAAACTCGATTAACTAAATAACCTTGCTTTTGAAGATAAAAACGTAACGCCCAACGAATTGCACTTGAACCTACAAAAGAATGAATCTTACCATCATTCCAATAGCCTTTTTGCAGAATAGTCTTATTTCCTCGTCTAATGTCATGATTTAAGGATGCTAAACCATAACGAGTGAGGACTGTTCCGTAAAGATAATAATTGGGGATATTATTGTCATTCTTCTTCTGACTCATAATTCAATTCTTCTACTTTTTGATTGTTTGGGAATGAACTATCATCCATATTTGTGGGTTTATCTTTGGGTTTATAACTGGCGATCGCTAACAATGACCAAATTCTTAGTTCTTGCCAAGGTGATTTTTTAATTAGTAATGCAATTTCTTCCTGATGCTCATTAAAATACTTATTTAATCCCCCTCTTACTAAAAAGTCGGACAAATATTCCTTGAATGACAATTCATCATAACAATAGTTTAGCTCTGCCCTTAATCAGCGGCAAAGTTATGGTTCCAAGCTGTCAATTTCATCCAAAATTAGCTGACGCAAGAATGAGGGTTATAATGTTGTCGGCGGCAAAGTTATGCTTCCAGTAGCGGCAAAGTTATGGGTAAAGTCACAAATTCAGGTATTTACAGCTAATCCAGGAGCGATCGCCGCAGCTACAAATCAAGGCAAACTTATAACTAGGTAAGCATTGCCCTAACAAACTGCCAGAATTCATACAGCAGTTACTCGCATCTTCAAAATCCATCAAAATGCGATCGCTTGAGCTTCTGTCATTGTTTACAACCCATATTCTTCTAAACCGCTATAACCTATACTGAGTAAGGATTTAATGGATGACATTAATTTGTCACGACGACAAATAATTAGTCACTGTACAGTATGGGCGGGTTATATCTAAATTTATAGATAAACTCGCCCATATACATATATTTATGTGTGGTTTTTTCTAGCAATAAATAAGTAATTTTACTGAACCATTTGATGAAGAATTAAACAATTTATCTTTAATACTTTATTTATAGCCCTAGTTAATCAAATTTATGTAAAAAGATGACTGAATTTCTGAAGAATAGATTGATGCTCCTGTTCGCCAAGGTTAAGCTGGTAATAATATGAACAGGAAGTCTTTTTGTCCTGATAACTGAAATGACCGCTAATCGTTTATCAATTAGTCAGGAAAATTCCCATTGTGTTACATCTAATTCTAGACAATTAGATGTGCAAACTGCCCAAGAAGAGGTTTATAGCTTCTTTATGGGAATTGTCAATAAATTGCCACCAGAAGATGTTTTAGGAGAATTCAAAAATTTATTTATAGACGGTCTTGATTGCGAAGATTCCGATTATATACCTGGAATATATAGTGTTTTTTTAGATGATAACGAGGAAGAATTATACAATACACTTAAGCGGTGTTGCTACATCATAGTTAATAATTGGAAAACTAACCGAAAAGACAAATATATCCAAGACTTAGTTAATTTATTTGTTCATGAAAATCTGAAAATCCAAGACAATAATCCTCCAGTAGTAAAAACTTGTAAAATCTGGTTAGAGAAGTTTGCTAACAGCAAAGATTACAATGATCTGAAATTATTTGCTACTAAATATGAAGAATCATCTAAAGGTCATTGGGCTAATCGCTACACTTCCTATTTATTGATCGATCAATCTGTTAATAATAAGAACCCTAAAGAGCAACAAGAAGCTGCTAGAAGGCTTTCTAAACAGATTAAAGACAAATTTAAGTTTGAACTAGCAATGTATATTGCTCGTTCTCAATCTGCTGTTTCAAGCACAACACGCTATAAAAATCCCAGTATTTTGGGAGATCAAGCTCTGCGCTTAATAAAAGCAATTGTCTTAAAAAAAGGCGTATTTAGCCATGATAATATTGCCCATATATTTATCAAGCAAACAGAAAATCAAACTCTGAAAGAATTTAAAAAAAGTCTAGAAAAATACCTATTTTTTCCTGTAGAAAATCAAGAATCAGTCGAAACTTGGCGGCGGCAGTTTGCACATAGTTTATCGTTATGGAAGACAGATTATAATCAAGAAATTATCACTAAAGAATTGTTTTTGAGAACCTGTAATCGAGTGATTGATTACTTTACAATCGAAAACTCTAAAGAACCTTCACAATTATTTATTTTATTAATTGGTCAAGGTCATGCTCTCACCTTAGTAATTATATTATTAAAGATTATTTTGATTTGTAGAAATTCTCGGAGACATTTAGAAACCCGGATTGCTCATTTGATTCGTTTTTACGAAAACTATTCCGAAGAGGAATGCAAAGGGGTAATAAATTTTATCGAGATTTTTAATATCACTTTCGCAATTTATGCAGAAAATGTAGAATATAACTTGATTAAGATGAAAGAAGAACAAAGCAGTAATCAGCAATTAAATCTGGATAGTTATCGTGTGTTTTCACAGATGAAAGTAGATAGATAAAAATGAGTTTTGCCTGATTCAGGATTTCGCAAGGCGTTCATCTAACCAAGCTAAGGCAGCACCCGCAGTTTCAGCTAAAATACTGATGAGGCGATATAGAGCGATCGCACTAAATACTAAAGCAGATGGAAAGTGGTGTCGTAAAAGTTCATACGCAGTCGCTTCAAACACACCTAACCCACCAGGCGCACCAGGTATAACAAACCCCAACAACCAAGCGCAACTAAAAGCCCCGAATAACAAAGGAATTTGATTCGCATTCAACGAACCCAAGGCGAACATAGTTAGTATAAACCCAGTGGCGCGTAGTCCCATAAAGCCCACTTCTCCTAACAAAGGGCGCAAAGGGTAGCTTTTAAGACTGAAGGGAACAGTTGATTGAGTTGTAGCAGCAGACTTTTTTGCTTTTAATTTATACAAAAAACGAATAACGGGGTTCAAAAACCACGGATGAATCGCACTAAGGACTACAGCTAAACTCAGAAATTGTAGTATTTGGATAACAAGGGTAGTATTAGCTGCTGCAAATTGGCTACTACATAAGACAATGATGATTAAAGCAGCCGCTAGCATGAGTAGCGGTTCTAGCAAAACGCTTAAGGTGGCTGCACCTGTAGGAATATTGGCATTTTTGGCGGCGACAATTCGCCCGTAGTGATGCCAGATATTACCTGGTAAATACTTAGCTATGTTCGTTTTTAGGTAAACTTGGATGAATTGGGGAGATGATACAGGTTGATTTAACTCTTGCAGAATCCAAGTCCAGATCCAGCCTGCCCAAGTATGAGCTAGTAAAGTTACCCCTGTTGCGATCGCCATAATTGCCCATCCTACATCATCAATACGGATAGCAGTTACCTCAATCCAATTGTCCTTCAGAGCTTTCCCTAAAAAAAACAGCGTTCCTCCCAAAATTATCCAGCGTAAAAATTGCTTCATGAATTTAGTCATTTAACGTTGAGAGCAACAAGGGCTGAATACCTTAAGTTTTATGGTGTATCAGCTATATATCCAAATATTTTGAAGTATCAGACAGCTTCATGTAGTTCTTTTTACGAAAAGTATATTACTTTATTTTATATCTCTCTAGAGTTAGATAAAAATATTATTTTTGTACTCCTTAAAATGTAGCCTGCGCTAGAGGTAAAGAGCATTTTATTATTCATATGCTGAATACAGGTTATCAAAAGTGAGCGAACCAAAACAAGCACAATAACTTGCTGACCAATCCAATGATTCAGCAAATTCTTAGTTTATTAATATTTTGGTAAGGAGGACTAAGTGAACGCAGTGAGAGTATTCTTGAAACAAATAAGATTGCGCCAGATATTAACTATCTTTTTAGCTGGACTATTGTTGATAGTTAGCACTGCTTGTAGTGGGGCAAATGCTCAAGGTGCAAATCCACAAAATCCTGCTGTACAAGCCGGTGGAGCAAACAACCCTTATAAGAATGGTGGAGACAAGTATAGCAACTATAGAATGTCTACCGATCCGAAAATAGCAAACCCAAAAGCCAATCAGGGACGTGACCAAGCTAGCTTACAACCAAGTTCGCAATTGTTGATTGCTACAAATACAGAATCTGAGATCCTTTATCCTGGTGGCGAGACACCAGCAGGTCGAATCCAGAAAGAAGCAGAACTGCCATTGATCACAGATAAAGACTTCCGCCAGCCTGAACCCGGCGGTTTGATTCAGAATGAATCAAATGTAGGAGAGCGGGTTAAAGATCGGCTTGAGACTGTAAAAGAAGCTGTTGAAGAAGCTTCCGGCTTTTTGAATAACAAGGCAGATGAAGCTAAAGCAAGACCTGAATTACAGCCAAATCCAGCAGTAAACAGATAAAAATCTTGTTTTTTCTGAATGCTTTGGATGTAAAATTAATTCCAAATGCCATCTTGGTTGAAGTTTAACTTAGTCACAAAAATGCAAGGACTTAGAAGTATGAGAAAAGCAATGAATTGGCTGAAAAATATTCGTCCCTTGAAAGTTGTAACTGTTTTTTTAGCAGGAATCTTTCTATTTATGGCACAGGCTTGTGGTGCTCCAGGAATAGCAACGCAGCCACCACAACCTGGTGCTCAAGCACCTAATATCGAACGATACGATGCCACGAAAGATTATCCTCTGAATTCTCCCACCGGTGGAATGAATAACTTTAGTGATGTAGATCCCAGAGCGACTGATGAAAAGGCAGCTAATGACAAAGCTGAGGCATTAGTGAAAAATGCTCAAAAGAATATTGACCAGAAAGGGGTTAACAGTCCAGGTGAATATATCCGTAATTTCAAGGAAGGTACACCCTTGGGTCAAAGAGGGAAAAATCTGGGTGAAGATATAGGTAGTTCAGCTGAAGAACTTGGCAAAGGTCTTGTTAAGGGAACTCAGCGAGGAATTGAAAATATTAAGGGTAATACCCAGAATGCTGCTGAAGACGTGACGACAAATGTTCAGCGTGGAGCTGAGGATGCTGGTAAAAATGTTAAGCGCACAGCTGAAGATGCAGGCAAAGCAGTTAAGAACACAGTCGATTGAAATTAAGCTGATGCGCTTCTAAATTGTACATTTTGACGTTAAGACTGTCCTAAGTCAATTGGTCATCTGTCCTTTGAAAACAAATAACTAATGACAAGGATCGCTCCTTTAATATACAACTTAAATGCGTAACAGCTTATTCATTGAATCTCTTGTAAAAATATAAAAGCGCCCACAGATTAAAGTCTGGGGTTACTAAAATAAAGCCTGCTTATGCAGGCTTTATTTTAGTTTTATGTGGGCAGGATTTAATATCGCGTGAGTTCGATGAACCTCTCCCTGCCTTGAACTAAAGTTCAAGTCTGTCCCTCTCCGAGTCGGAGAGGGACGGTTTTGCGTAGTAAAACCAGGGAGAGGTCTTTTGATTAGATTTTAGTAATGAGCGATCGCCTCTATAATTTCATGATGATGTTACCTCACCGAATAGCTCTTCGTAGCGATCGCTCTTGTTTTAATCTAAATACAGCATTTCATTAATTCCTAGCGAATTAATGAAAGGCAATACCCTGCATTGTTAATGCGGTGGCCGCCTTGTTAATGCGTTGGCTTGCATTGTTAATGCGTCGGCTTGCATTAAAAACGCTACGCACGCAAAACTGTATTAAGAAACTGCGTAAGCGTAGCCCGTCATAAACATCGCTCATTCATCAGCAATACTACAAATACTTCTGCAACAACAACCCTAACTTTTCCTTTGTCGCTGGTGGTGCTTTATCCAATTGAGTCAAAATTGCATATTGCAACGCCGAATGCGCTTCACTCGGTGGTGGATTTTCACTCAAGCGCCGCACAGTTTCTTGAATCACCTTTTGAGCATTCACAGCATTCCGCAGCAAATTGCCAATCACCATCTCCACTGTCACATTGTCATGGTCTGGATGCCAACAATCGTAATCTGTCACCAGCGCTAAGGTTGCATAAGCAATTTCCGCTTCCCTTGCCAACTTCGCCTCTGGTAAATTCGTCATCCCAATGATTGTTGCACCCCAGCTGCGGTAAAGATTCGATTCTGCCTTAGTAGAAAAAGCTGGCCCTTCCATGCATACATAAGTGCCGCCGCGATGGAGAGTAACTTCTGGTAAATTGAGAGATGCGATCGCATCTGCCAACACAGTCGCCAAATTCTGACAAATCGGATCGCCAAAGGCAATGTGAGCAACAATTCCCTCACCAAAAAATGTTGAAATTCGATTTTTCGTTCTGTCAATAAACTGATCTGGCACCACCATATCTAGTGGTTTCGCCTCTGCTTTCAAGGAACCTACAGCACTAGCTGAAATTAAATATTTCACACCCAATTGCTTCATTGCATAGATATTAGCGCGAAACGGTAATTCAGAGGGTAAAAGCGTGTGATTGCGGCCATGACGCGCTAAAAAGGCTACCCGTGTACCATCCAAAGTCCCTAGAATCAAAGCATCAGATGGTGAACCAAAAGGAGTCTCGACTCGCACTTCTTCGATATCTTTGAGCGCATCCATTTTGTAAAGACCGCTACCACCTATAATCCCAATACTAGCTTGAGCCATGATTCTGAACCTGTTCTTTACCGATCTGCTCAGTTATTTTATCGAAAAGGGGAGTAGCAGAAAACAAAGCGATGTCTACAATGAGCTATGCGATCGTATTTCGTGCCGCTAACACTATTGAATTATTACCCATTAATTGTTTGTTTAGGTGCAGATAGAAATCATCACCCAGTTATTCGAGGGTTAATTAATAATTTTGAGCAATCAAATTTCTGATAATTTTTGGGGATTAATGGTTATCATTAGCCCTTAAGTTAATCGTCACCATAGTGTGTAATCAATATTTAATGTATATAAATATTAAATATACGCACTTCTACGCAGGGAAACAAAGCAAGCGTTATACTTTTGGGAAAAGGCTTATTTTAACCCCTGCTTTTAACATTTTCATAAATCAATGAGTCTCAATTTTCGCTTTGCGGTAGTCAGCGACTTACACCTGGCACTTCCTCACACAATCTGGGATCATCCCAGCCGATTTCATCTGGTGGAAGTAAGTATCTCAGCATTTAAAAGTGTACTAGAACATTTAACACAACTCGATTTAGATTTCTTGTTGTTGCCAGGAGATTTAACCCAGCACGGCGAACCAGAAAACCACGCCTGGTTACAACAATGTTTAGCCCAGCTACCTTTTCCCGTCTATGTTGTTCCTGGTAATCATGACGTTCCTGTGCTGTTGGCCGATCGGCAATCGATTGCTTTTGCCGATTTTCCCTACTATTACACAAAGTTTGGCTACGAAGATCCGCAGCAGATTTACTACATTCGTCAGTTATTGCCTGGAGTTAAGCTGATTGGACTAAATTCTAACTCCTTTAACGACCGGGGAGAGCAAGTGGGGTGTTTGGATACCAAACAGCTACGGTGGTTAGAAGAAGTGCTAGCGGCATCTGGTGATGACTTAGTTTTGGTGATGGTGCATCATAATGTAGTGGAACATCTGCCCAATCAATCGAACCATCCACTGGCAAATCGCTATATGTTGTCCAATTCAACAGAACTATTGCAGCTGTTGAGGCGCTACGGAGTCAAGTTAGTATTTACAGGGCATTTGCACGTTCAGGACATTGCTTACTCAGATGGGGTATATGATATTACCACTGGTTCTTTAGTTAGCTATCCTCACCCTTATCGAGTGTTAGAGTTTCATCGGGATAACCAAGGTAAAGAATCGTTGCAGATTTTATCCCATCGCGTAGAGTCAGTGCCTGAGTTCCCTAACTTGCAACAGTTATCAAGGCAGTGGATGGGCGATCGCTCTTTCCCTTTCCTAATTAAGCTACTAACTCACTCTCCATTAAACTTACCATTATCACAAGCAAAAGAATTAGCTCCTGGTTTGCGCGACTTCTGGGCAACTATTGCCGATGGGGATGCGGTGTTAGATTACCCTCATTTTCCCCCAGAAGTGCGGCGCTACATTCAAACATATAGTGCATTACAACCCCATCCAGGCATAGCCACTGCTGAAAATTTGACGATGATTGATAATAACAGCACACTTGTACTGAATAAGAGTTAGAAGTCATTCAATTTTGGATTTTAGATTTTAGATTTTTACAAAGAAAGGCAATCTAAAATCCGGCATTGCACTGTCAGCATACCAAAGGTGCGGCCAAAATCTCAAATTGCCGAATTAGGAGTGAGGAGTTATATCAAGTCCGGTTGAACACGTAATTATTAGGGCTGACGCAAGGCAGAAGGGAATAATAATAACCAACGCCCAATGACAAATGACAAACGACAAATGACAAACTCATTACTGATTTTGGCGACAAATTCCAAATGCTGAGGTGTAGGCGTGTAAAAAGGTTCTGCCACCAACAGGGCCGATTTCACCGCCACAGAAAAAGCCACCTATAGGAATATCGTTAAGGTAGCGCTGAAATAATTCAGAATCGAAGTTAGGTTTACCATAGAGTCCTTCACCTCGTCCCAGACAAGAAAACATCAAAGCAGCTACAGCCGAGGGTTCAGATTCTCGTTGATGTTGATAACTTTGGAGGAGTAATTCGAGGTCTTCAGCAGAGGCTTGGGCATCGCGTAGATGGAATTGCAGCCTTTGACCAGGACGAACGCGATCGCCAATTGCGATCGCCCCTGCATTTGGATCGACTCCAAGAATACCACGTATTAAAAAGTCTCCTTGCTGCAAAGCCAGCTTAAATTCATCCATTGCCACACCAACAAACAGAGAATGCTGTGCTAAAATCCGTTCTTGTTCGCTGAGACTAGCAATCAAATCTCGCAACACCACTAGAGGCACTTGCTCATCTAACTCTAGAATGATATTGCGATCGGCTTTTGTAACTTGCAATGGCTTGCCAATCGGTCGGCATCCTTGGGCGACAATCGTTTCCAAAACAATATTGCCAGTCAAAGCTATACCAACAGTGCCCTCACGATACAAGTTTTGCTGTTCCTCACCGTTAGTATCGTTACAAAAAAGGGCAACACGACCACCCATACCTCCACCACTAGCCTGTCCCCCGACGATCGTCGATCCTGGATAAGCAAAATCCAGCCCCTGCAACAAATCGTTGATTCCAGAGGCGAAAGAACTAGACAGCAAAATAAACTGCGGTGTCGGTGATGCTGGCACACCGATCAAATCAACCCAAGCATCTGGAGAACTATCTAAATCAGGTAATTCTTCAGCAACAACATGAAAAACTTGAATCTTCACCCCTGGAAGGTGTGCTAAAGTCAAGCTAATAGCTGGTTCAGCTTCTAATTCTTGGGTTTCTCCGCTAACTGTCGTCCCAATTACACCACCACCACTACAGCCAATTAGCACAGGCACAGAAAGTTTCTCAGCTAACAAGGGTAACAGTCGGGAATACTCACTCGTAAAAGCAGACGAAATGAATACCAGTCCTAAATCCGCAGGTGCTGTTAACGATGAAACAGCTCGTTCCACCACATCTGTAACAGCGGCTTCCAGAGAATGACGGGTTGATAGGGCATTTGCCCACTGCATTTGGTCTGCCATGAATTTTGAGCTTCTTTCTCTATTTTAGGCTAGTAGATTTTGACTTTTTATTTTGGGAAGAATTGCATCTTACAATAATTGATGCCAGCCCTTTGTCTCCTCCATCCCAAGAAGCTAGAGTTGTCATTCCCTAATATAGGCATCTAAATATATTGTATGATTATTTATCTATGCTACTAATTCCACAAAATCTTAAAAAATAAAGATAAATGCATTATAGATAGAGTAGCTTGCTGTATTGGTTATAAATCAATGGCTAAAAAACTAACTTACCATCGGCTAAATGGTTAGAATGGTTATTAATCAAGCGAAAACCTGCCATTTTCTATACTAGTATTAACAACACATAACGAGACTAAAGCAATGACCAACATCCAAGAAACAGCAAAAAGCGACATCCAAGAGCAAATCCAACAAGAAGTGGAACAAGCGCGTACTGTCTGTGATATTAACGGTAGCAACTCACCAGAGTGTGCTGCTGCTTGGGATGCAGTAGAAGAATTACAAGCCGAAGCTTCCCACAAGCGCCAAAGCAAGCCAAAAAATTCTCTAGAACAGTATTGTGATGACAACCCAGATGCCATTGAATGCCGCGTTTACGACGACTAGAAATTGAGGTAACTGGATTTTATGTTGCTTGGTTAGCAAACAACCAGCATTGACTAAAGAAGACGCCCAGAGTAGAGGACGTGGAAACTTACCAATGTCCTCCACTCACAAGCGTTTTATTTGGAGCTACTGATTTTAGCCGTGGAAACAAAAAATAAATTCCTTATTTGAATCAATAGGCTTCTTCCAAAGGGATAAGTTGCGATTTTCATAAATTAAACAACCAATTAATTGGCACTAGGGGCGTACATCTGTACGCCCCTATAAATTTTTTGTAATACTCGTGACTTCTAGTCATACGAGATTCAATAAACTATTATCAAGAAGAATTCAGGATGAATTGGAGTCCGACTGACTCCTGAATAAAAGGGTTTAATACCCCTGCCTTATTTAGCAGTCTACATTCAGGTAGTGGTATAAAATCGCACTTACCTTATTCATACTCCTGACTTCTTTTTATCTATTGTTTGAGAAAAAATATGGACTATGATATTTGGTTTCGACCTTTCGTCTGGATTGATTACCGACTGGCAGTATTATTCTTGGTAATTATTCCGCTAATTCTGCTGATTTGGGCATTTGTACAAAAAGCAGAAGGCATACAACGCTTATTGGCTATATACTGGCGAGTATCAAGCTTGGTGGCAATCACGGTTTACTTAATGATTGCCCAGTATCCAGTTAGCTTTATCTCTGGGTTAATAGCTCAGATTTTGATCCCGATATCGCTGTGGTTTTGGGTGGATATCAACGATGAAATTGAGTATCAAACCAGTGGTTCTTTGAAATTGATTTTTACTTCTTGGCGCTGGGCGACAACTGTTTATTGCTTTTTGGGCGCATTAGCATTTATACCTTTTTTGGGTTGTGCTTTTTCTGGCAATATGCTGAAGACTCCCTATTGTCGTGTCTGGTTTGAGGCTCCGTTACTATTCAAAGAATATTTTCATGCTAACAGCAAGGCTGAGTTTTTAGGTTTTCTTGGCATAACTAGTTTAGTAATTTATGTGCTTTATTTAAGCTATTTTGTTTTGATTAAGCTGGGCAAGCAGGGACGTTCAGCCACACCACAGTAACTATCGCTGTGCCACTTAACCTACTCTTAAAAACATGAATTCCATTGGTAAGCGACTGGAACAATACACCGCTAAACGCCCTCAAGAAGTCCTAATTGTAACGGTGGAAATTGCCGATGAGCAAGATACAATTGCTATTTTCAAAGGCTTTTCCAGTTCTTTGATGCGCCCTACAGCATTTGATGCAGATGTACCAGTCCTACCAGATGGGGCAAACATCCTCAATATTGACCGAGTAGCCAGTCCTTACAATCCTGAAGCACCCCGTTATATTCAACAAGGAATTTCTTGGGAAGCGATGGAAGCTCTATTATCAGAAGTAGATGTTTGACTAATTACTAATTCGTAATTCTTAATTTTGCCGAAAGACTTACTCAATTCTGTCATTATTTTAGTTCAGTGACCATCGCCAGTTGCAAAAAATGCTTCCGCTATCACCTATTGCTGAATTGAATTCCGTTGTAACCGACGGAAACATTGTTGCATTCAATGTTGGTTTCGATGAAATGGTCTATGTCGTGCTTGCTGTTAAACCACTCGATTACCGGACTGAACAGCCAGGATGGGCAAGCTTTGCAAAAACGACTCCAGATACTCCGCAGCGTTACCGCATAATTGCCTTTCAAGAAGATAGGCTAACACTCGACATCGATATTGCAGAAGAACAATTTAACATTCACGATATTCAACCTCTTCCTGCAAAAGAGATACTGCTTGTATGTGCCCGTTCTCATTACAAAAGTCCGAATGATTTTGAAAGAAACGGTCGTATTTATAGCCTTGGTGGAAAATTTAGTCGAGAAATCCTGCTTGGCGATGGCATCCAATCTGTTCAAGCAACTTCAAACGGAACCATTTGGACTAGTTTTTTTGATGAAGGAGTTTTCGGGAATTTTAGTTGGGATGAGCCAATTGGATCGTCTGGGCTTGTTGCATGGGATTCAACGGGAAATAAAATATACGATTTTCAGCCAACGGATGGCTTAGATTCCATTTGTGATTGTTATGCATTAAATGTGGAATCTGATACAGATGTCTGGTTGTACTATTACACAGAATTTCCACTCGTTCATTTACATCATAATAAAATTCAGTCAGTGTGGAATATGCCTATTTCGGGCAGTGATGGTTTTGCTGTTTCTGGAAATCGAGCCTTATTTCGTGGAGGATATAGCGATCGAGATACGTATGATTTGTTTTCTCTGAACAACAATGGCAAGGTCAAACTACTCAAACAACTCAAGTTTACAGATGAGGCAGGACAAACAATTATTGCGGAAAGTGTTGTAGGCAGAGGAGGTTCGCTATATATTCTCAGTAATGGATTAGTGTATCGGGTATTTGTATGGGCAGTTTAACGATGTTCTTTCAGCAGACTAATACTGCGTTGGAGCCGACGGACCAAGAGTGATCTGTGAAAGCCAAAGAAAGGTTATGTACTTTTTTATGAATTATCACGACATTATTACGATCGAACCTGGAAAACGCAGTGGTAAACCCTGTATCCGGGGAATGCGAATCACTGTTTATGATATTTTGGAATATCTTGCTGGTGGAATGACTGAAGCAGAAATCCTAGAGGATTTTTCGGAATTAACTTCCGAAGACATTAAAGCGTGTCTAGCTTTTGCTGCTGATCGTGAGAAGAAGTTATTTGTGGTATCCCTGTGAAACTGCTTCTAGACGAAAATTTGTCTGATCGAATTATTTCACGGATTGTAGATTTGTATCCTGATTCAGTACACGTTAAAACTTTAGGGTTAATCAACACAGACGATGTGGTTATCTGGGAGTACGCTAAAGTACACGATTTTGTAATTGCTTCCAAAGATTCTGATTTTCATCAGCGCAGTCTTCTATATGGTCATCCACCTAAATTTATTTATCTCCGTATTGGCAACAGCCCAACTTCTAAAGTTGTCCAAATCCTGCGAGATAACTTTGGTATAATCAGCCAGTTTGGAGATAGCGAAGTAGAAAGCATTTTGGTGTTAGCGTAGGTTGAAAATATGAGCGAAGCCGTCTACATCGAAATCAGCTATTTTGATTAATTTATGGAATTGCAAGACGTTCATGACACTATCAATTATGCCTGAAGTTGCTCCTCTAAAATCGAATGAGGATGGGGTAGTTCTCGTCAGTAAAACCCGCGTCACATTGGACACTGTGGTTGCTGTCTTTAAGCAAGGCGCGACAGCAGAGGAAATTGTTTATCGCTATCCGTCGCTCAATTTGGCTGAGGTTTACGCTACGATCGCCTTCTACCTCAATCATCAACCGGAAGTAGAAGCCTACTTGCAACAGCGACAGCAGCAATCACAAGAGATTCGGGCAATAAATCAAGGGAATTTTGACCCACAAGGCTTACGCGATCGCTTGCTTGCCCGCCAAGCAGCACAGGAAGCATGTTAAAATTCCTTGCTGATGAAAACTTTGATAATACGGTTGTTAGAGGATTATTCCTTAAGTAAAATCAAGCTTTAGCACAGAAAATTCAACTGTGGTCATTTTTGTTGATGTCGATGACACTCTTGTTCGCTCCGTTGGAACGAAACGAATTCCAATACCCAGTGTCATTGAAGTAGTTCGACAGTTAAAGGCGCAAGGATCAGTACTGTACTGCTGGAGCAGTGGAGGCAGTGATTATGCTTGTGCTTCAGCAAAGGAGTTTGGACTAGAGGATTGCTTCGCTGGTTATCTCCCAAAGCCAGAAGCAATGATTGACGATCAACCATTTCCGGCTTGGCGAAGCTTACGTCATGTGTATCCATTGCAGGCTAACAGTTTGCTCAGTGAGTAGGACTGTGGACGACTGTGATAGAGCGATCGCCCAGTTTGATAAGATGGTTGGCATAGTTGGAAAAGCTCATAAGTCATTCACCCTATGACAACCAAACAATATGTTGACTGGCAAGATGAGGAGATGTGGCTTGGCTTTATCTAACCGTAGGCTCTGAGCGAAGCGAAAAGCCCCTAGCCTAAAATAAAAAAATTAGAGGCGTGAACACGAGGCTATTTCTATGACAGTTCGCCAACCCTGCTACGGCAAAGAAGAATTCGCTCGACGTGGCGATGAGATTTATGAATCTCAGGTGCGCTCACAGGTTGAAGCAGATAATCATGGCAAGATTGTGGCGATTGACATCGAAACCGGAGCTTTTGAAGTAGATGCTAGTGAAATAGCTGCTTGCGATCGCCTCGAAGCCCGTCACCCAGACGCTCAAATCTGGATTGTCCGCATTGGTTCTCGCTATGTTCGTCGATTCGGCGGACGCGTGAAAAAAGCCATATGATCGCCGGAATAGTTAACGCGGATTTTGAACCGATTATTTCACTTTCAGTTTGTGGTTCCGATGGCAAAATTTACACACAAGATGCGATTGTGGACACAGGCTTTAATGGTTGGCTTTCACTGCCTCCAGATTTGATGGCTCAGTTGAATCTGAGATGGAAGAGGCGAGGACGAGCCATTCTTGGAGATGGGAGTGAATGCGTTTTCAATGTCTATGAAGCAGTTTTAGTTTGGGATGAAGATATTCTGACAATCCCGGTCGATGAGGCTGATTCAGAACCACTCGTCGGGATGTCCCTGATGGAGGGTTATCAGCTAATGGTGCAAGTATTTGAAGGCGGTCGCGTTGAACTCAGCAAAGTAAACACGGTCTAAATTGCCCATTGCACGCCGACCGTATTGAGGGAGGTAAAGAGGGAACTTTACCCTAAAGGAAGTAAGCTACAACTGATGTCTCAATTGCCATCTGAAACTGTCTTTATTTTTGAAGAATTATTTTTATTTTTAAATTTAAAAAATGTCCCGTTCTGGATACACACTTCCCGTCTTTGCCTGCGCTGCTGCTATTGCAGCTTTACACTGGTTACGCGATCGCAAAACCCTAACTTTAGCATCTATAGATTTGATTGAACCCGCTCAAATCGCAGAAATCCCCATTGAACAGGTAGCAGGACTGTCTGAGAATACAGCTTTAGCGATCGCTCGCAGC
Source organism: Nostoc sp. DedSLP04 (assembly GCF_034530775.1). Lineage (NCBI taxonomy): Bacteria > Bacillati > Cyanobacteriota > Cyanophyceae > Nostocales > Nostocaceae > Nostoc > Nostoc sp. DedSLP04. The sequence goes on from NZ_JAVRCL010000017.1 coordinate 25,982, forward strand.
GATCCTGGTGATAATCTCGATTTGACTAAAGATACACCGATTTGGGCGCTGGTGGAATGGCGCGAACAGGGTGATGATGCAGTAATTATTAAAGGTGGAGAAGGTATTGGTAGGCAATTAAATGCTGATGACAAGCCGGCTATTTATGCTTATGCTCAAAAGCTGTTGCAAGAGAATTTGCAACGGATACTAGCACCGGGGGAAAAAATCACGGTGACGATTATTTTACCCGAAGGGCGATCGCTTGCTGTTCGGACTTCAAATTCTGCCTTTGGTGTGGTTGAAGGACTTTCGCTTTTAGGCACAACTGGTATTTCTCAATCCTTAAGTACACCAGATCAGCTTGCCGTTTTTCGAGCGGAATTACAAAATAAAGCCAGTCGTTTTGAAACTTTAGTATTCTGTATCGGGGAGAATGGCCTAGATTTGGCGCGTAAACTAGGGATTAATCCCGAACAATTAGTCAAAACTGCTAACTGGCTCGGCCCAATGTTAGTAGAAGCTGATGTGCTGGGTGTAAAAGAAATCTTATTATTTGGCTATCACGGTAAGCTGATAAAGCTGGCTGGCGGGATTTTTCATACCCATCATTACTTGGCTGATGGACGGCGAGAAATTTTGTCAGCGCACTGTGCGATCGCAGGTTTAAAATCACCAGATATCCAAGCTGTGTTTAACAGTGCAACCGCCGAAGCAGCACTAACATACCTAAAATCCCTAGATGCTGCAACTGGTAGTGATTGGGTAAATAAAGTTTACAGTGCGATCGCCGAAACTATCGATGTTCGTTCCCAAGAATACATTCAAAGCCATAGCGAAAGCGGCAAAAAAGTAACAGTCTGTGGCTCTATTCTCTTCGATCGCGATCGCAAAATTATCGTGAAGAGTAAAACTGCTGGTCTGTTGATCGGAAAATTATGTTAATTTATTATGAATAATCGTAAACAATCCAAAAAAATAATCCTTTAAGTAACCACTCTAGGGTAGATTTATCGTTTTAATACCATCTCCAACTCCGGGGTTTGACAAATGCACGTAAACTAGCGTTTGTCAAGGCTTTCTATACCATTATCAGCCTATCCAGGCTGGATAATAGCATCACCATAAACCACAAAGCATCTATTTATCCTTAACAGATATAACACTCCCGTCATGAATACAGCGGTGACTCTACCAACAGAACAAGCGCCCCAAACATTGGAAACTTTTGGGCGGCTCGATCGCCAATTGATTGTAATTTTGGATTTTGGCTCTCAATATTCTGAGTTGATTGCCCGTCGCATCCGCGAAACTCAAGTATACTCGGAAGTCTTATCCTATCGCACTACTTCTGAACATTTGCGCCAACTTAATCCCAAGGGAATAATTCTCTCAGGTGGGCCAAGTTCAGTTTATGGTGATAACGCTCCCCATTGTGACCCAGAAATCTGGAATTTGGGAATACCCATTTTGGGTGTTTGCTATGGGATGCAGTTGATGGTAAACCAACTTGGTGGGGAAGTGGCAAAGGCCGATCGAGGTGAATACGGCAAAGCCTCATTATATATTGACGACCCTACAGATTTGCTTACTAATGTTGAAGATGGCACTACCATGTGGATGAGTCATGGAGACTCAGTTATCCAAATGCCATCAGGGTTTGAATTGCTAGCACATACAGAAAATACTCCCTGTGCTGCGATCGCCGATCACGAAAAGAAACTTTACGGCGTTCAGTTCCATCCAGAGGTGGTGCATTCTGTTGGTGGTCTAGCATTAATCCGTAATTTTGTCTACCATATCTGCGATTGTGAACCCACTTGGACAACAGCGGCTTTTGTCGAAGAAGCAATTCGAGAAATTCGCGCCAGAGTTGGTGAAAAACGGGTACTATTGGCGCTGTCTGGTGGAGTGGATTCTTCTACCCTAGCTTTCTTGCTATACAAAGCGATTGGCGAGCAACTGACTTGCGTGTTTATCGATCAAGGCTTTATGCGAAAATATGAGCCAGAGCGATTGGTAAAGCTGTTTCAAGAACAGTTTCACATTCCTGTTGAATATGTTAATGCCCGCGATCGCTTTTTGGCTAAAGTTGCTGGAATCACAGATCCAGAAGAAAAACGCCGCCGCATCGGACACGAATTTATCAGTGTATTTGAGGAAACATCCAAGCGCCTCGGTCACTTTGACTATCTAGCTCAAGGAACTCTTTATCCAGATGTGATTGAATCTGCGGACACCAACGTCGATCCCCAAACTGGTGAGCGGGTAGCGGTGAAAATTAAGAGTCATCACAATGTTGGCGGTTTGCCCAAAGACCTAAGATTTAAATTGGTGGAACCACTGCGGAAACTATTTAAAGATGAAGTCCGCAAACTTGGGCGTTCCATTGGTTTACCAGAAGAAATTGTTCAACGACAACCTTTTCCTGGGCCTGGTTTAGCAATTCGGATTCTGGGGGAAGTTACATCTGAGCGGTTAAATATTTTGCGCGATGCTGATTTGATTGTGCGGCAAGAAATTAACCAACGCGGTATGTATCATGACTTCTGGCAAGCATTTGCTGTATTGCTGCCAATTCGTAGTGTTGGCGTTATGGGAGATCAACGTACTTACGCTTATCCCATTGTTTTGCGGATTGTTACCAGTGAAGATGGCATGACTGCTGATTGGGCAAGAGTGCCTTATGATGTCTTGGAAGTGATTTCTACTCGAATTGTGAATGAGGTAAAAGGGGTGAATCGCGTGGTTTATGACATCACCTCTAAGCCACCTGGAACTATTGAATGGGAGTAATCAAGCTTTGAGTTGGTCTTTAAAGATGCGAGAAATTGCGTCTCTACATCTAGGTTTTGAGCTGATTTGAACTGTATTGATTTAAAAATGATAATGCCGACCTGACTAGTTTTAAGATTCGGCATTGTCTATTTTTTTGACTTTTTTCAAGCTCCATCAAAATCCAAACCTAATACTTTTCGGTTAAGGGTAAAAGGAGAAAAAGAAAGGGTTTGAATTTACCTTTCCCCCTTTGCCCTTTAACCTTTCCCCAGACCAAAAAAGAGATTATTGGGTTTATCCGAAGAGTATTGAATCCAAACCTGTTAGTAATAAAGTAGTCAGTAGTTAGCAAGATTATTTTTAAACTTTAACGAATAGTTAAAGTTAATTTTTTAATGTAAAGGAATTTAAACAATAACATAATTTTATCCGGTCAATAATTATAAATACCAGTGAATAATTAAGTATCAATTAAATGGTGACTAGACAAATTGAGTTATATTCTAGGAAAATAGGCGCGATCGCAGTAAAATTACCAATGGTATGGTGATAGAGAAAAAATAAGCAGCTCATTGGAAATACATTTCATTCGATCAACATTAATGGAGATGTTATGGAACCTGCTCTTCCCCTTGCTGGCTTAAACATCCTCGTAGTTGATGATGATGATGATAGCCGCTTTTACATTACTACTGTGTTGGAAGCTGATGGAGCCACCATTATGGCAGTTGCATCGGCAGCGGTAGCATTGAAAGTATTACCTGAGTTGCAACCAGATGTCTTGATTTGTGATATTGCAATGCCTGATGAAGATGGCTATACCCTGATCCGCAAGATCCGAGCACTAAAGCCTGATATTTATGGAAAAATTCCCGCGATCGCTTTAACTGCTTATGGTGATAGCGAGTATCGTAGCCGTGCTTTGGAAGCGGGTTTTCAAACTCATGTGCCTAAACCAGTCGATCCCGGAGAACTAGTTGCGATCGTCGCAGATTTGGTTGCTTCTTATAAGAATTAACACAAAAATGCAGTCATTTGTCGGTTTTTATTTGTTATTTGCCTTATCTGCCTCATGTTCCTCATCTAAAAGTGAATTGGTTATTTGAGAGTTATAAGTTTGTTTGAGTGTAAACCCGATCGTACTTAGATGGAAATTTTCTCATTTAGACATTAACTAAAATTTACCTTTGATTAAAAATAAATAAACAATTATCTATTTAAGTCTGTTAGTTTATTTATCTGTATACTCTCTCATTTTTCTATCTGCTCGATTTGAAACGATGTTATGTTTGACAAAGATTCTAGACTAAAAATGAGTTTTCTTTTTCTTTGTTTATGAGCGATCGCTACTTATAAGGTTTGCGAGCATTATAAAAACCATCAGTAGTCTGTATTTCCTCTAAATAACCGATCGGCTTAATGAGTGTTATTTACTATTTGATAAAGATAAGGAAGCTCATAGTTTTTTCAGAAAATTGTCAAAATTTGAGGAGCGAAATCTGACAGTTTCCCCATGTGATACCAAATAGGCACTATCTTTACTGCGGCCACGCTTGCAACGCTGTCTCCACAACCCGCAGGAGTTCCGTTCGGGTAGCTCCGGTTGCTGCCAGAACTGATATTCCACAATTGACCGTTACGACAAAGCGGGCGAGAGCCGCTGGATCGCAATCAGCCGACAAGTCCCCCTCCAAAATCGCCTGCTCGAAACGCTTACGCACAGAAGCTTCACTCGATTTTCGGCGTGCAGACAATTCCTGCCGAATCGGATCGGCTGGATCTCCGCATGAAAGCGTGCCATGAACCCAGAGACATCCGGGTGGATTGTGCGGATTGGTTCCCAAGTCAACGACCCCGTGCATCATCCGCTCGGCGACCTGGCGCGCAGTTGGCTCTTTGAGAGCCTCACGAAGATAAGCTGATGGCCCGTCGGCATAGCGAGCCAGCACTTTGCGAAATAGAGATTCTTTGTTCCCAAAGGCGGCGTAAAGGCTAGGACGATTAATGCCCATAGCCTCGGTCAGATCCGAGAGGGATGTGCCTAGATAACCCTTGCGCCAGAACACATACATTGCACGATTGAGCGCTTCATCGGTATCGAACTCGCGGGGTCGGCCTATGGCGGCAGTGGTTTTTTCCTGTTTCATACTCATCAGTATAATAATTTCTTGACAGGCTTACCCCCATGCTTTATATCTATACCAGACGATACAAAAGTTTAACGACAAAAGAATACTATGAGCAACAAAAAACTTACTGGAAAGGTGGCATTGGTAACAGGTGGCTCACGCGGTTTGGGGGCAGCGATCGCTAAACGTCTCGCCCAGGATGGGGCAGCTGTTGCCCTCACCTACACTAGCTCGCCGCAAAAAGCCGATGAGGTGGTGCAAGCGATCGAAACAGCAGGTGGGCAAGCTTTGGCTATTCGCGCCGACAGTGCCAACGCTGAAGCGGTGAAAAATGCTGTCACCGAGACTGTAAAAGCTTTTGGTCGTCTCGATATCCTTGTGAACAATGCGGGGATCGCCACTTTGGCTACTATCGATGAGTTCTCATTAGATGATTTTGACCGAATCATCGCGGTTAATATTAAGGGCGTGTTTGTGGCAACTCAAGAGGCTGTCCGCCATATTGGCGAGGGCGGACGGATTATTATGATTGGCAGCGTCAACAGTGACATCATGCCATTTGCTGGTGGTTCCGTCTATGCTTTGACCAAGGGTGCGATCGCAAGTTTTACGCGCGGTCTGGCCCGCGATCTCGGCCCTCGTAACATCACAGTAAACAATATCCAACCCGGCCCGGTGGATACCGACATGAACCCAGCGGAGGGTTCCTTTGCCGACACTATGAGAAGTATGACTGCCCTCCAGCGCTATGGTCGGAGTGAAGAAGTAGCCGACATGGTTTCCTATCTTGCCAGTGCAGAAGCCGGTTTCGTTACTGGTGCGAGTCTGAACATTGATGGTGGCTTCACAGCCTAATTCGGCGGTCACAAAACGACCAGATAATACTGTGATTGCAAGCCAATGAAAGCCTGTTACGTAGTAAGCACTTCATCCTAACAAAGACGATGCGCGAACGGGTTCGTTAGTCGCTCATGGGGGAAACCCCCTTGGCGCTAGCCTCTCCCTTTGGGAGAAGACCGCGCTAACTTACTACAAACTTATTTACCCAGGACAGAATACTTGTCTTGACAGACTAACGAATTAGCCGCAACGGTAATAATGGTCTTTGAAGAAGACACCGCAAACTACAGAGTGGGATTCAAACCCCTTATTCCGGTAATATAAGTACTTATCAAGAAGTTTTAATCAAAAAAATATGTCTTCAATTCCTCTAACATTGAACTTGATTGAGGGTTCAGTCTCCTTCAGTTTTTCACCCCAAGCAGCACGAGAATTAAAAACAGCAACGGATCAACTGATGGAACGCCTAAAAGCGATCGCCGCTAAACCTACTCCTGGCGGTGGTAGAGTCACTCCCCAGCCTCCCCTGGAATATCGTTATACGGGTGAAGTATTTTTAGAAGTTTTTTGTAATCCTAATATCTGGCCAACACCCTTTGCAGCCAAAGTTTTGCTGACTGTCCGCAATGTCAACATTCGCTTGACTACTGAGGCTGAACTTACTCGCATCATTGAAGACATTAATCAATATTTAGAGCAAGTAGGATAATAGTTCATCCAATTTTTCTGTTCTTTTCGAGATTTTTTCAGAAAAAATACTATAAAAATTTTGGATTTTGTGAAAGTTGAGCCAGTTGCTGGCGAAGTTCCCTTTGTTGTCGCAACTGGTGTCGGTTAGCCCGACTTAGCAAACTTTTCTAGACGGATTTTGGTTTTGAACAGCAAGCAGCTTATCACTTACTTGAGGGAAGCGATGCCATAAATTGCGAGTCAAAAGTGAAGTTCCTACACTTCTATCGGATCGATGTAGGAACTTCACAGAATTTACATACTAAACTCAAGCCGTGACACCAAATGTACAGAACAAATGGTTTTGATGCCTTCTTTAACTTGAAAAGTTGTATAAATTCAGACTCAAATGCTTCTGTATTAATCAATAACGCAAGATTCTATATAGAGTAATGCTCATCAAAAAACTAGAGATTATTCCCCTAAATTGAGGGTTGAATCGTTGATGGTGAAATCCACACATCAAAAACAAACTCCCAATCCCAAACCCAACATCAAACATTGATTAGTCGTTGTCCCACTGTTCGCGACCAATTAGGTCGCCAATGCGATCGCGTAACAAAAAGTCACATTTCTCTAATTCACATTCAACGCAAACCCACTCTCTCGCTGGAATGTATTGGCAGAGGCTATATATTGGCTGTTGTCGGCTAACCATTCCCTTTTGCACCAGTCGGCGTGCTTCGTCTTGAATCACATCTAGAGAGTAGTAATTGATAGAAGGCACCGTATTCACACTCATGGTTTTTACTCACAAATTAACACTTACGATAGTGTTCCCGTTAAAAATTAGGAACAAACATTACAGAAATTAGACTTGTGGCTAAGATTTTGTAGTTTGCTATACGGAACTATTTTTATTTTGACGCTACATCTCCTGAAATTATCTCAAGAAATGTTAAGAAAGTCAACGAATCCTGACATTACTCGAAAATCCGCTTTACAAAAAAAATTCCCAGTAGTTAACTTAACCTGCTTATGTAACTGTATGACTTTGATGCCACAAGTCTGAAAGTCTTGCCATTACTGTATTTAGACAAGATTTGGTGGGTAGGAAGGGTTTATATCGCCATCGCTTACATATCAAATAATCACCTTAAAAGCTGGATCTACAACTGCGGGTTATTCATCTAAGGTAAGCAACACAATAATATTTGTCAGTTATTAAGGTATAAATTGTTGCAAAACATAACGGACAAAGTATAGTACGAAGGCTTGAACTATAGCATCTGTTAACAATTTCTTAAGTAAGCCTGTATTTTCTTAGTTAATTTCAGCACTAACACCATCCAATTTTCTTTTGAAAAACATCTGTAAAAGGGTCGAGTAACAATACTTGTCGGTTAAAGGGAAAAGGGAAAGAAAAAACCTTTAACCCAACCCCAGTAACCTTTTCCCCAAACCAAATTCTGAGTTCAAAATGCACAAAGCGAGTAGTATTGGGTCGAGTAATACTCTAATTCATAATCAGGACATACATAAACAGGAGTCAGAATTTCAGAATTAGTGAATATTCCACCCATCAAGGAATGGAGTTTTAGCAAGGAAGAATAGACATCTTGCAAAAGTAGCTTTTGCTTTCCGGTTGGAGAAAGGTTAAAGGTTACTGGGTTTGGGAAAATTCCATACCTTTACCCTTTAACCCTTCCCCTTTTCCCCACAAATGCCAAGAAGTCTGATGTTTAAACCTTGTTTCGCCTACAAGAAGAAAAGTATCTTGCTGAATTAGGTTATGTTCACATTAAAACAGACGCGATCTAGTCACGTCTGTAAAGTGTTTGGCGGATTTGCTGAGATTAATTGTTCTGAAGTTACATTGTTGTTTTAGTTACTTATTCGGAGAATTCTTCATCATTTTGAACAGTGCTGTCTTCTACTGCTTGCAGATTTTCTGGCGGGCGATCGTGGTTAAGTTGATTTAGTAGTGCTAATACTTTATTACCGCGTTCTATAGAGCGATCTTCAAGAAATATCACCTCTGGTGTACGACGTAGCCGTACTCGCGCCCCCAGTTCGCTGCGGACATAACCTGTAGCCGACTTTAAGCCTGCCATTGTTTCTACCTTAGCTTCATCTGTACCATAGATGCTGACGTAGATTTTGGCGTGTTGCAGGTCGCCGGAAACATCAACATCAGTCACACTGACCATTCCGGTACCAACACGGTCATCCTTAATTCCGTTAAGCAGCATTTGGCTAACTTCCCGTTTGATCAGTTCAGCAACGCGGGAAACCCGACGATTTGTAGCCATAAAAATTTCGCCTCATCACAGAGGTTGTACGACAAAAATAGATACAGAATAGACAGTACTTAGCGGGAGCAACGCCAAAAGCAACCGTCTGTGGGGCACAGCCCCGATATAACGCTAGTCTAGATTGGACTCAAGCCCAGCATTGCCCGTAGGGTGAAAGTAAGGAAGACTAGGCTGCTCACAAATAAACCCAAGATAGCGATCGAGGTGATAGGGCGTTTCAACAATGGCACTAATGGCGCAAAGGTGTTCAAAAACAAGCCTAAGACGATCGTAATTAAGTACCGGGGGTAGCGAAAAACGTTATCCCAAAATCCGTCAAACATCTGAATTTAAACTGCCTTGTTATATACTTACGTTTGTTTTGATATGCTTTATCTACTCAATTGTAATATATGCGGCTGGAAAATTAGCCAGTTAATCTAAAATTTGGCTTGTCGGTTATATTGGCTTTATTTAGTCATAATTATTTTCAGTTAAATTGTAAGTAAATGGTTATTCAAGCCTCGAAGGAGACTAGTCCGCGTCCATTTTTGAAGTGGGCAGGGGGTAAAAGTCGGTTGATACAGCAATATATTCCTTATTTTCCGAAGAGTTATAAAAATTACTATGAGCCATTTTTAGGTGGTGGTGCTGTTTTTTTCTATCTCCAACCAAGTGCAGCCATTTTAACTGATATTAATGCCGAGTTAATTAACACTTATTGTTGTGTTAGAGATCGCGTCGAAGAATTAATTTCTCTATTAAAACAGCATAAAATCCAACATAATAAAGATTATTATTATAGTGTCCGAAACAACTCTAGTGGTACTGATATAGAAAAAGCGGCTCGTCTAATTTATCTTAATAAGACTTGTTTTAATGGTCTTTATCGAGTTAACTCACAGGGAAAATTCAATGTGCCATTAGGCAGATATGACAATCCCAATATTTGTGCTGAGGTTTTACTAAAAGCTGCTTCCGAAGCACTTTTCCATGCAGAAATTAAACAAGCAGATTTTACAGAAGTCCTAAATCATGCGACTAGCAGTGATGACTTTGTATTTTTTGATCCGCCCTACCATCCTATCAGTGATACTAGCTATTTCACTGCTTATAGTCAAAATTCTTTTAGTCAAAAAGACCAAGAACTTTTAAGAGATACTTGTGCAGAGTTAGCAAATCGTGGTGTCAAAGTTATGGTATGCAATTCTGATAGTGAATTTATTAAAAAAATTTATACTGATATTAATTTTGAAACCTATAAAATTAAAGCAGCACGTTCAATTAACTCGAAAATAAAAAATAGAGGCACGATTGACGAACTATTAATTACATCTTTTAAATATTTTTATTTGCCCAAGCAATGAATCTATCTAAGCTATAAACTGCTAATAAATTCTGGTTATCATTAACTCTTGCTTTCAGCCATTGGCTTGCGCCTTCTCGCATACCTTCACCGCCTAAAATTACAATAGTTGGTGCTGGGTAATAGTGCTGAATATTCATGTTCAAGTAAGGAAACTTTTCATCAACTGAACCGGGGCTTTCTTGCCATTTGCACTCAAAAATTAAACCAGATGGCATTGCAGATGAGCCGACAACATAAAAATCAACCTTCAGATAGGTATGATAAATTCCAGTTCCAATATAGACTTCTTTGCCATAACGTTTTGGCAATAAAGTAGCATTTAGTATAAATTCTTTTTGGACATAGTTCCCTACTTGGAAATAATTATGCCCATGCAAGATTGCTTCTACATTTGCTTCTAAAATATTCCCAGACTTATTTGCCCGTCCGCCTTGAGTCAGAGCCATCTTCAATCCCTCTGCCAAAAGTCCTGCTTATTATAGGATTTCACAGAAGTACGAGAAAAGGTTCAGTTGCTTAATATGAATTTTTGATTTTGATGTAAACAAGGTTGGATTAATGGGTGAAAAATCGGAAAATATTGGTATTTTTGTACTAAATAAATACAAATGTATTAATAATTTGGATGAGGAAGGAGTTAGTAATTTAGATAAATTCAGATAAGAGTTATTTGTGGAAGATTGCGGCGAATTGAGGGGTGAAATTTAAACGCAGAGGGGTGCAGAGGGAAGCGCAGAGGTACGCAAAGAATTCGCTACGAATTAATGAAATTTTGTCCTTGGTGTATAAGCTAAATTCGCGCTCCTTGTCCCAGTCATAAGCTTTGATAATGGTTTTTAGTTATTTCACTTTGGCTTCAACCTGTTTGTGCTTCAGTATGACCGTTGCGGATAGACCATGCTATTTCTAAAAGTTGAGTCCAGCGCTTTTGTAGCTGTTTTGGGGTGCATTTGATGGCTTTGGCGATCGCAATGTCGTTTTCCCGTGCAGTTTTTAACTCTAATATTTGCTGTTGCTGTTCTGTGAGTTGATTTACAAAAATTTCCCACTGCTGGGAAGATAAACCCAGTTTTTGCTCTAAACCCGCGCCTAACCATTGATGTACTAATTGCCAATGGTGTTGCTTGGCAAACTTTTCTACGTGGTATTTAAAGCGCTGTTGGAGATAATCGCGCTGACGGCTGGTTAAACCAAGAATTTGGTCGATTTCTGGGGCTGAAAGGTCTTGAAGTTTCAAGCTGAGGTAGTTCATACAATCAGATTGACCTTGAGACTCCAGGTATTTCATCAATTCAGTGATGACGCGATCGCGTTCTGATTCTTCAGATGGATCGAAATTAGTTTGGGCTATCATTTGCGATCGCAGCTGCTGCACCGCCGAGTTACGCTGGTAAGATTCTGCTTCTTCACCCTTAGCAGACTCTACCGCCATTTCAATATCCACGGTGGTTTCTTGGGGCTGACGACGAGCAAAACCTTGGGCCCGCAAGATAATCAATTGCTGATTTGCACCACCAGGTAAATTGATCCGGCGTTTGGCATACTGTTCTGTAAAAGCCATGTATTCAGCTAATTGCAGCTGAGTACGCGGCGTGTGATTCTCTGGTAGTTCGTTTTCTCTACGGAAAGCTTTGATTGCTTCGATATAAAATGCTTGTAAAAAATCTTCAATTAGGCTGTAACGAGCATCAAAGCCCAACTCCGAACCAGATACAGTTACATGACGGTAAACCATAGCACCCAAATTGCTATGTAATTCCACCCGCCCTTGTTTGGAACCTAGTTGGTAGTAACGTAAGCATTTTTGCATCCGATGCCTTCCCAACGTCATCTGCCAGGACTTGATTTCCCCAGATGTTTGAATGCGGGAGCTTTTATCGCAAATGCGTTCTACTTCTACGGCTATGCGCTTTGCTAAAGCTTCTACGCACTTGGGTGTTGCTTTCACTTGCGCTTGCATTTCTTCAGACAGCAATTGAATCAAGCGATCGCTGCTGCTATGTGAAAATTCTTCAGTTGAAACGTGGTTCTCAAAAATTGGTGTAGAGTTTGGTAGATTGACGACGTTAGCTTTCATGACTTTTCCAGTAGTATTGCACCGTAATTACAACGCAGACACAGCAATCAAGGCTGTCCAAGGCTTGTGAATCTTTAGGCATTCATCCATCAAGACTTGCCGTATATAATGCTCACATCTAAAGCTCATATATCAAAACTATAGGAAATACGAAAGAGTTACAGTTATGGCAATGTGTCGGTTTTCTTCACAAGCCACCATCTCAACGCTGGCACAAGAGTACCCGCCATTTTCTTAAAGTTGTCAAATACCTTACTGTGCCAAGTTTTGCCACCATCCTCTTATATCCACTGTTTCACCGAACAGCCCATCCTAGACATCGCTTTTAAATATGACAATTTTAAAACTGGAGTTATTTTTATCACAATTTCCGAAACGGAAAGGTGCGCCTGTGAAGTGGAATTTTTATACCCATGCTGCTGCTGCTTCCCAACCTAAACCCCTCCGTATAATTGCTGCTTCGTCTCCGGTCATATCCAGGATGGTAGATACTTCATAAGTAGGTTCTTCACCAGTGTCTACAATTATGTCTACCAACTTGTCCAAACGATCGAATAGCTCTACCCGCGACTGAACAATTTCTGGATCTATCCGAACTATGCCATTATCTGCTTCATCTGGTGGCAGATGTGCTGAAGTTGAAATAATCGGATTGCCCAATGCTGCCAGCAACTCCAAACATACAGTATGGTTTGGTACTCTAATTCCAGTAGTTTTCCGCTTGGGGCTTTGCACCAATCGCGGTACTAATTTCGTAGCTGGGAGCAAAAACGTATATGGCCCTGGAATCAGGCGTTTCATAATCCGATAGGCTGTGTCACTTACGAAGGCATAAGTTGCCACATTTGAAAGCGAGGGACATAAAAATGTCAATGGTTTATCGTTTGCTAGCTGTTTAATTTGCCGCACTCGTTCTACCGCCGACTTAGCATTCAAATCACAACCGATGGCATAGACTGTATCAGTAGGGTAAAGCATGACTGCGCCACTAGAGAGCGCCGACTTTATTTCCTCTATTCGGCGAGTTTGAGGATTATCCGGATGAACTGGGAAAATTTTTGCCATAGGACGGGGAGGGGGAGTAGGGGAGCAGGGGAGCAGCACTTCGGCTACGTTCAGTGACCAAGGAGCAGGGGAGCAGGGGAGCAGGGGAAGAAGAACTATTAATTATCGATCAATTCCCAATGCCCAATGCCCAATGCCCCATGACTAATGACTAATGACTAATGACTAATGACAAATTTATTATGAATAAAATTGCTTATCTTCAATGTCCGACAGGAATTTCTGGTGATATGTGCCTGGGTGCTTTGGTAAGTTTGAGTGTTCCTGTGGAGTATTTAATTGAAAAACTTAATGGTTTGGATATTGAACAGGAATATCAGTTAAGGACAGAACTTGTCCAACGGAATGGTCAACAGGCGACTAAAGTCCATGTGGATTTAGTACACGATCGCCATCACCATCACCACGATGGCGAACACAGTCACCATCACACACGCCACTTGCCAGAAATAGAGCAGATGATTCTCAAAGCAGGGTTGCCATCAAGGGCAGAAGCTTGGAGTTTGGCGGTATTCCGGCAGCTAGCGGTGGCAGAAGGGGCGGTGCATGGCATTGCACCTGAAAAAGTTCATTTTCATGAGGTTGGTGCTATAGATGCGATCGTAGATATTGTGGGTACTTGCCTGGGGTTGGATTGGTTGGGGATTGCGAGCAATGATGAAGGATTGCCCCTACTTTACTGCTCGGCGTTTCCGACTGGTGGCGGCACTGTTCGGGCTGCACATGGTCAGATGGCAGTACCAGTACCAGCGGTATTAAAGCTGTGGGAAATGCGGGGTTGTCCAGTTTATAGTAATGGCATTGACAGAGAATTAGTAACACCAACAGGAGCCGCGATCGCCACTACTTTGGCAAGAGATTTTGGTTCACCACCTGCGATCGCTATCAAGCAGATAGGATTGGGAGCAGGAACCATCAATTTACCCATTCCCAATATTTTACGCCTCTGGTTGGGTGAAAGCGCAAGTTTGCAGTCAAATTTCAGTGATTCTGAAGAAACTAGCTCAAATTTGGAAACCATCTCGGTATTAGAAACCCAAATTGATGATTTGAATCCACAAGCGATTGGCTATGCGTTTGAGGCGTTGTTTGCTGCTGGTGCGCTGGATGTTTTTACCCAAGCGATCGGTATGAAAAAGTCGCGTCTGGGAATTTTGCTAACTGTGATTTGTCATCCAGAAAATTTACTCAGTTGTGAAGCTGTCATCTTCCGCGAAACTACAACTTTAGGCATTCGGCGCACAACTCAGCAACGCGCCATTTTACAACGGGAAATTCAACAAGTGGAAACGGAATATGGCAAAGTGCGTGTCAAAGTAGCATGGAAAGGGCAATCGCCAGAAAAAGTTATTGCAAATGTGCAGCCAGAATATGAAGATTGTGCAGACTTAGCCCGAAAACATAATATTCCCTGGCGCGAAATTCACCAGTTGGCGCTACAGCGTTGGTATTTGATGATCGATGCCTGATCCCAATTCCTCGTTCCCAATCGGAGACTGGGAACGAGGAATTTGACTAAGTTAGAGTTTTTAGCAAATATTGTGTCAATGTAAACGCATCTACACCCAATTCGCTACGCTCTTGGGCGGCTATTATACCTGCTTGGGAATGCCACCATGCGGCAGTTGCCACAATATCTTCTACGGGAATCTGCTTCATTGCTGTTTGCGCCAACAATCCACCCAGTAGACCAGTTAACACGTCGCCGCTACCGCCACGCGCTAAGGCAGGTGTGCTTTCAGGAACAATCCAAACGTCACCTTGAGGGTTGGCGATCGCAGTTCTTGCCCCTTTTAACAATACTATCGCCCCACTTTCGGCGGCAGCTTCCTGTACTGCTTTCACTTTGTCATGTTTGGCATCGGCGACATCAGGAAACAATCGTTCAAATTCGCCAGTGTGGGGTGTAAGTACGCTTACTGCTTGGCGTTTTTTTAATGTGGCGATCGCTCCCATTTGTGCCAAGATATTTAAACCATCGGCATCGAGTAGCAAAGGGCGATTGCTATCGATCGCTTCTTGGACAATGGGCGTAGCATCTCGTGTTAAACCGGGGCCACAAGCGATCGCATTAAAGGAACTCAGATCGGTGTTTTGTGGTAATTGTAGGTGGGCGATGGCTCCACTTTCCGTTTCTGGACAACCGACAATTAGTGCTTCTGGCAAGTGTGACACCAAAAGAGATTTCAAGGATTCGGGTACGGCAATCGAAAGCATCCCGACACCACTAGCCCTAGCACCCAAACCAGTTAAAATCGCCCCACCTGCATAGCGCTGCGAACCGCAAATCAGCAGTAAATGTCCTTCCTTATATTTGTGAGTAACTGCTGGACGGGGTAAAGGTAAAGTAGCAAGTGCCTTTGCTCGTGTAATACGTTTAATTTTAGGTGCATCTTTGAGAACAGCTTCCACATCAGCTAAAGGAATATCAAAATCGATTAACTCAGCTTTACCGAGATATTCCAACGCCCGATCTTGGAAGAAAGCGAGTTTCCATAAACCTAAGCAAAATGTGTGAGTGGCGCGAATGGCAGTTCCCAAGACTTCGCCTGTGTCGGTGTGTAAACCTGAAGGTAAATCGATACTATAAATCGGTATAGATAATTCATTTAGCTGATTAATTGCAGAGGCGATGGGATCGGTCAGGTTTCTTTCTAAACCAAATCCAAACAAGCCATCAATCAACAAATCAGAATCTGGTAGTTGTTCAATTGTTTGATAAATTGGAATGCCCAAACTCTGGGCATATTGCAAGTGCTGCGAAGTTAATTCTTTAAGCTTAGAAAAAGGAGAATAAATCCAAACCTCATACCCGCGAAAGTATAATTCACGAGCTACGACTAAAGCATCGCCACCATTATGACCGGGGCCGACAAGAATTCCCACACGAGATTCCCTTAACAAAGGGGTGTTTGCAGGAATTTCTGGAATGCGACGAGCAATTAATCCCGCTACCTTTTCCATCAAAGCAACTACAGGCATTCCCGCTGCAAAGATCCGCTTTTCAATATCGCGCATCTGTCCAGCAGTCACTACCACTTGCGAAATTTGTTCTTGCCTATCTTGCATCAGTCTTGAGTGGTGAGTTATGAGTTTCGTATTAACTCTTATTTTGACACTACCAAAATTGACTCATATTCCACTCAAAAAAGTTACAAACCGATTTCCACATCTTCAAGGATGCCAAGTGCGTCGGGGATGAGGACAGCTGCGGAGTAGTAGGCAGTAACGAGGTAAGAGATAATGGCCTTTTCGCTGATGCCCATGAATCGGACAGACAAACTGGGTTGGTACTCGTCCGGGATACCAGTTTGATGTAAGCCAATCACGCCCTGATCTTTTTCACCAGTGCGGAGTATAAGGATAGAACTGGTCTGATTCTTAGTAATCGGGATCTTGTTACAGGGAAGAATCGGTACATTGCGCCACGTGATTATTTTGCTCCCATCCATGTCTATGGTGTCTGGATAGATGCCTCGACGGTTGCACTGGCGACCGAAGGCTGCAATAGTGCGGGGATGAGCCAAGAAGAACCTCGGCTTCCGCCGACGGGTGACTAATTCATCCAGGTCATCGGGAGTGGGGGGGCCGCTGCGGGTGTAGATGCGCTGTTTGAGGTCGGCGTTGTGCAACAATCCAAATTCGCGGTTGTTGATCAACTCGTATTCTTGACGTTCCCGCAATGCCTCAATCGTCAGCCGCAATTGTTCTTCCGTTTGGTTGTATGGTTGATTGTACAGATCCGCAACGCGAGTACTTACTCGCAACACAGTCTGAGCAATGCTTAACTGATATTCGCGGGGTGAGAGTTCGTAGTCAACAAATGTTCCTGGTAACGTCGTCTCTTGACTATGACCAGTTGACAACGCGATCGCAGCTTCCCCATACTTGTTTTGTGGAAGTTCTGCGCGAATCCTAAATTGCTCAACCTGAGCCTGCAACGCCGGCGACTGGTTGAGCTGTTCTCGAAATGCCTGTTGTGGTAGCGCCAATACCGTGCATCGGGTCACAGCTTTGACCGTAAACTTCCAATTGCTTTCTGACTCCACCAACACGCGATCGCCAAAATAATCACCGTCAGCTAGCATATCCAACAGAGGCTGCTCGTCATACTTGCCAATACCAATTTTGTTCACCTTGCCATGTGCGATCAAGAAAAGCTGATTGGCTGGTTGACCTGACTGGACTATGATATCACCAGGCGCGAACTCTTGCTGAACAAACCGACTTGCCAACGCCCTCAGCACCTCAGTGTTGTCAAATCCTCGCAGCAAGGGCAACTCACCAAGTTCCTGGGGAATCACCTGCACTTCGGCTCCGGTGTTAGAGAAACTTAACCGTCCATCACCCACCGTATAGGTCAACCGACGGTTAACTCGATAAGTCCCACCCTTCGTTTGCACCCACGGTAACATCTTCAACAACCATCGTGAGGTAATTTCCTGCGTTTGCGGTGCAGATTTGGTGGTTGTGGACAAATTACGCGCAGCATCTTTACTCAAACTCAGTTGAGGTTGTCCACTCTCAACATTTAAATTTGATTCAATAAAATCCGTCATCACCTCATCCTCTTAGTTATTAATAAAAGTGCCATTCAGTGCTGAGTGCTGAGTTCCAAGTGCTGAGTTAAAAGACCGCCTACTTTCTTGCGGAGTATCAACAGTAGACCTCTTGCAAAAGTCCCTAACACCCCACCCCCAAACCCTCCCCGCAAGCGGGGAGGGGAGACAAAGCGTAGCTTTGGCGGGGTGGGGTTCTTTCTTATTTTTGATTTATGCAAGAGGTCTAGTCAGCCCTAATTTTACTCACTCAGCACTCACCACTCAGCACTCACCACTCAACACTCACCACTGCTGGTATTTAGCGCCCAATTTCAACATCTTCGAGGATGCCAAGTGCGTCAGGAGTGAGGACGGCTGCGGAGTAGTAGGCGGTGACGAGGTAGGAGATGATTGCCTTTTCGCTGATGCCCATAAATCGAACAGACAAGCTGGGTTGGTATTCATCGGGGATACCAGTTTGATGTAAGCCGATCACCCCTTGTTTTTCTACACCAGTGCGGAGCAAAAGGATAGAACTGGTGCGGTTATTGGTGATGGGGATCTTGCTGGAAGGAAAGATAGGTACGCCGCGCCAAGATGTGACCTGAACGCCATTCACATCTACGCTTTGTGGATAGAGACCCAGGCGGTTGGCCTCACGACCGAAGGCAGCGATCGTGCGGGGGTGAGCCAGGAAGAATCCCGGCTCCTTCCATACTGTCGCCAACAGTTCGTCCAAGTCGTCGGGCGTAGGTGCGCCGCTACTGCTGTAGATACGCTGTTTGAGGTCAGCGTTGTGCAGCAACCCGAATTCGCGGTTGTTGAGCAACTCGTGTTCTTGACGTTCCCGCAATGCCTCAATGGTCAGACGCAGTTGCTCTTCTGTCTGGTTGTACGGTTCGTTATAGAGATCGGCTACCCGCGTACTTACTCGCAACACCGTTTGAGCAATGCTTAACTCATATTCTCTCGGTGTGAGTTCGTAATCGGCGAAGGTTCCCGGCAACTCAGCTTCTTGGGGATGATCGGCTGCCAGTTCAATGGCGGCTTCACCTTGGGGAGTCTGTGGCTGGCTCAGGCGAACGCGGAACTGTTCAACATGAGTTCGCAACGCCTCAGACTGATTGATCGCCCTCTCAAACACCGCTTGGGGTAGCGACAAAACGATGGTTCTGGTAATCGCCTTGAGGGTGTACTGCCAAGTATCCTCGGACTGCACCACAGTTTCATCGCCGAAATGGTCGCCGTCAGCTAGCACATCGAACACGATCTGCTCGCCATACTTGCCAACACCAATCTTGTTTACCTTACCACGAGCAATCAGAATCACGCGATCGGCAGGCTGACCAAGTTCGACGATTACATCATCTGGAGCATACTCCTGCTGAACAAACTGGTTTGCTAATCCGATCAAAACGTCAAGGTTGTTAAACCCTCGCAGCAAGGGCAACTCAGTAAGTTCCAGAGGAATCACCTGCACCGCAGCTCCAGTGTTGGTGAAAGTCACCCGTCCATCACCCACGGAATAACTCAGCCGACGGTTAACCCGATAGGCCCCACCTTTTGTCTGCACCCACGGCAATAACTTCAATAACCACCGCGATGTAATTTCCTGGGTTTGCGGTGCAGATTTGGCTGTTGTCGCCAAATTCCGCGCCGCTGCTGTACTTAAAGTTAAATGGGGCTGCTGATCTTCTACATTCAAATTGGGGTCGTTAGAATACGTCACAACTTAATCCTCCACTTTTTAGTTACTAAAAAAATTGATCTCACGCGATCGCATACTGACCTTGAATTAACTCACCGACAAGAAAACCTAACTTCATTGACCGAGTAATGACTTGAGACTCCCCTGACCGATTGACGAGCCAATACGCCTAGCTGAAGTACCCAGCCCTCTGGGCCCGCTAAGTAGCCGCCCTGCTAACGTACTACGCAATTCAAATTCCTTATAGCGGTCTACTGTTATATGCCATTTGAGGACGCCGCACATCCACTGCTCTAGTTTCTTGACGTATCCGAGCAGTTGCTTGCGGGTACTTGCATCCAGGTCGAAATCATCGAAAAGAACTGGCAGTTCGGTGGCGACGATGTGTTGAAACTGTAGCGCCCTAGAAGTCATCAGGTTGTTGACAACTTCAACGGCCTGTGGTTTACCGCAGTTGAGGAAATTCTGAACGACCAGCACACAGTTATGGATTTCACCCTCGAATTCGATTTCTTTTTGATAGGAGAAGATATCGTTGGTAAAACAGGCGAAGTCGGCGGCGGAATTATCGAGCGATCGCATTGTTCGGGTGCGGTAAATCTCCTGCGGGATCTCGTTGCCCTGAGCTAGTCGGGACAGACTCATGGTCAGATCCGAGCCAAAGGTCTTACGGCGCATTTCAATATAATCTATCGGGTCGGGAATCCGATTTTGGATCTGGTTGGCGAGTTCCCACACCCAGCTATCAGTCATATCCTGAATCGCCCGGCGGAACTGAGTCCGCGCATTTGCGGACATGGGGCCTGCTGTGCGAGACCAAATATCTGCCAAGCCGGCTTCCACTGGATTGGTTGGAACCTCGCTGGGGATGGAGTCATCCAGAGGCATAAACGCCGACAGTCGGGCGTTGAACACTTTCGCACCAGCCATGTTGCGGTTATTTCCGTAAAGCGCCGGGAAGTAATCGTCGGCATAGGTTCCCCAAACAAGCCAGCACGCGCTCAGATTCAGCTCAGGACCAGATCCATTCGGATGGATCAACGCACCGCAAAGGGCTACGTCGGCAACATCAAACTTGTGGTCATCCCAGATGACGGCATCAGGAATCCCAGGTAGTGATTCCAGCATCCCCATCTGGCGCGCCCATTCCTTGGAATGCTTCCGCGCAGCATTCAGATGGGGATTCAAGCTTGTAGTGAACGGCATGTAAAACTTCGGCAGTGTCACCGGTCCCACAGCCTGGTATGGAATGTGAGTAAAGCTCTTGAACCTTCCCAAACCCAAGGCGGCGTATAGCGATTGAATACGCGCAGCCGATGTGCCTAGACCTGTGGGGCCTCCCAGAATCGTAGATGTTGGAGAATTGTCTCCTCCCTTATTCATGTAACGGCTCGATCGCATGTGCCACTCGTGACCGCCCGATTGCCAGTCCTGGAGTCCTTTGATGTAAAGGAGAACGTTAACACGAGCCACTGGATCTAGTCCGTACTCCTCAAACAGGGGGGGCAACTCGGTGACAGCAGTGTTATCAAACTGGTATAACCGCGAGGTCAACAGTTCGTTAGTGAGGTTAGCTGCCTCCTGAGTACTGACATTTAAAAAGCGCTCCAAGACCAGCACGCAGTTAGCGTTCTCACCTTCATCCTCCACTTCTCTTTGGTAGGAGAATAGGTCGTTGCGAAGATGCACTCCATCGGCAAATGTGTCTTTGAGGATACGCATTGGCCGAGTCGAGGCGATTTCGGCCGGAATCTCTATAAACACGGCGTGTTCGACAAGATCCGCTGACCAAGGAGCGCCACCAACTTTGCGGCGCATTTCGACGTATTCGATGGGGTTGGCGACCCGATCTTGGTTGATATTGGCGAGTTCCCACAGAGACTCTTCTAGGAGGTTCTTGGTACTCTCGAAGAATCGAAGTCGCCAGTCCACAGATTTAGTAAAGGCGGTACGAGACCACAAATCAGCCAAGCCGCGCTCTACTGGGTTGGTCGGAACGGAAGGGGTATCAGTGGGATGCACTGGCATAAACGCTGGCAGTCGGTCAAGATACTGCTTTGCCCCAGCCATGTCTTGGGTGCGCTTATAGATTTCTAGGAAATGATCGTCGAAGAAGAATACCCAAACATACCAGTCGGTTACTAAGTCAAGCTCCGCTCCCGGCGCATCTGGATGGGTATAAGAGCAAAGTAAGGCGTAGTCGTGGGCATCGAATGTATGTTCATCCCAAATAACCGAGCTTTGTGCTTCTTCTTCTGAGCCAAGTATCCCCATCTCGTAAGCCCACGCTTTGGAATGGACTCGTGCCGCTTCCAGGTTTGGGTTCAGCCGTGCGGGCCAAGGCGTGTAAAATTCTGGCAGTTCAAAGGGTTGCATGATCTGCGCTAAACCTCCTCTGGAGTCTTCTTCTATCTTTATTTCGTGGACGATCTGAGCATTGTTGCAGTTCGCAAGTATCATCACCATCCAGTTAGATCCCCACATTTGGTTTGCTTGTGGTGGCTCGTTTCAAGGCGATAATATTATTAAGATGCTCATAATCGAATGGCACTAAGAAAACGTGAAACCTAGTCAGGGCAGGGTGTAGGGGGTAGGGTGTCGGGTGTAGGGAACAAATCAAGAAAATGAACAACAAGTGCGAACATTAATAAACTTTTTCGTCACTACACCCGACACCCGACACACCACACCCAAAAGTCTTATGAATACTGGATTTGCTGATATCTTAGTGCCATTCTGCTCATAATCTAAGTAACGAACTATAGGACTAATATTTGGAGTTGTTGGCAAATAAATTTTAATTACTAGATTGTGGTGTTCTCATAACTTTTCATAGTTGTAAATAAAAAGCAAGCCGTACATTGAAGCTGTAAGCAAATAGTTAAATTAAAAATTGAAGAATTAGAAGACACTTAAGACAGTTAAGACCGTTAAACAAATAGTTAAATCAAAAATTGAAGAATTAAAAGACAGTTAAGACAGTTAAGCAGATAGTTAAAAGATTTAAGATAGTTATTAAAGAAAAAATACTAATTGTTAATTTTTACAACTAATGTCCATTAAGGCATCACTATTCCAAAACCGAAAAAGCGATCGCACACACTGGATTACAACCCAGTGCTAGTAAAGCTATGGTGCGATTTTGCAGCAATGTGACTAATATGCCTGTGAAATACTTATAAGGTTTCAAGACAGCTAATCATAAGAAAATCCCAAAAGGGTTGAAAAAGTTTTCTTCTCCTACTGCTCACTTATTTTTTCAAGCTAGTGGTAAAAAAGTATTGCTGTCACTTTGGGTGAAAGCTAGATACTATTAGATTCGGCGTGTTTACTGTTCGGGAGTGCCAAAATGTCTAAACAGCTGGGTCAAAAAATTGCACCTACACCGATATCAAATGATATCAGTGTAGTGGATTTAATCGATCGATACTTCACCGCTTACAACTCAGCGCGGTTGCGGGAAATCTGCCAACTACTGAGTCGCGATGTCCTAACGGAAGGTGTCACGGTGGGAGTTAGCCTTTCCGGTGCGATGACGCCAGCAGGATTTGGGGTTTCAGCGCTTGCACCTTTAATTCGCAACGGCTTTATTGACTGGATGATTAGCACTGGTGCAAATCTTTACCACGATATGCACTACGGATTGGGTTTTGAACTCTTTGCTGGTAATCCGTTTTTGGATGATGTGAAACTTCGTCAAGAAGGCACGATCCGCATTTATGACATTATTTTTGGTTACGATGTGCTGCTAGAAACTGATGCGTTCATCCGCAAGATTCTCCAAGGAGAAGCGTTTCAAAAGCGGATGGGAACGGCTGAGTTTCACCATTTACTAGGTAAATATGTCCGAGAAGTAGAAAAGCAATTGGGTGTGCAGCATTCCTGCTTGCTAGCTACAGCTTATGAGTATGGCGTACCGATTTATACGTCTTCTCCAGGAGATAGTTCAATTGGGATGAACGTGGCGGCTTTAGCATTGGAAGGTTCGCAGTTGGTAATAGATCCATCAATTGACGTGAATGAGACAGCCGCGATCGCATATAATGCCCGTGAATCAGGAGGTAAAAGTGCGGCTGTAATTCTTGGTGGCGGTAGTCCTAAAAACTTTTTGCTACAAACTCAACCGCAACTTCACGAAGTTTTGGGGTTGGAAGAACGAGGACACGATTATTTTGTGCAGTTTACCGATGCACGTCCAGATACAGGCGGTTTATCTGGGGCGACCCCATCGGAAGCTGTCAGCTGGGGTAAAATTGACCCGGATGAGTTACCTAACACAATCGTTTGTTATACCGATAGCACGATCGCTCTACCACTAGTGAGTGCGTATGTGTTAAACAAATGCCAGCCTCGTCCCCTGAAGCGTATATACGACAGGCGAGAAGCCATTTTAGATAAACTGCAAAAAGACTATCTAGCAGCCAAAACCCAACCATCAGATCAAGTTCCAGCAGCAGTTGCTGAAAGTGCTTCACAGCAAACAGCAACTTATCCCTGTGGAAGGCTGATTCCGAATACTCACTAAGGGGATAGGCAGGGAGCAGGGGAGCAGGGGAGACAAGGGGACAAGGGGACAAGGGGACAAGGGGGAATTATTGAACAAGTCTTTTCCTTTTTTCTTGTCTACCTTGTCTCTTCCCCATGCCCCATGCCCCATGCCCAATGCCCAATGCCCAATGCCCAATGCCCAATGCCCAATGCCCTCATCCCTTCCGTCCAATCAACAAATAAGTTGTCATCTTCCCTTTACCTTTAACTTCAATTTCGCCTCGTTTTTCAAATACAAATTCATCGCACAAGCACTTATAAGTATTTTCTGTAACTTGGATTTTACCAGCAATACCTTGCGATTCCATAGAGCGAGCGATGTTTACCGTGTCTTTATATTCATAAGTAAACTTATTCAGATCGATGACTTCCCCGACTACCGAACCGCTATGGATGCCGATACGGATGCTGAAATTTTGGTTATTCTCAGTATTAAATAGAGCGATCGCAGTTTGCATATCCAGTGCCATCAAAGCGATCGCTTCAGCACGATCTTGGCGGCGTGTAGGTAAGCCACCAACCACCACATAAGCATCGTTAATGGTTCTGATTCTCTCTAAACTATATCGTTCGGTGAGGCGATCGAAAACTGAGAAAATTGGGTTGAGTAGGTTCAGCAGTTGAATTGCACTCATAGAAGTAGCAATTTCGGTGAAGCCAATGATATCTGCAAATAAAACTGTGACATCAGCAAAGTCTTCGGCAATTTTTGCTGGTTGTTCTTTTACTTCTCTAGAAATTGCGACTGGCAAAATATTCAGCAATAAACGTTCGGTTTCTTTCTGCTGATAACGAAGTGCTTCTTCTGCTGCTACTCGCTGGCTTATATTGCGAAAAATGCCGCGAATCGCAACTGGATGACCTTCAACAAATTTACAATTAATATTACCTTCTAGAAAGATTGTTTGGCCGTCTTTAGTAACGAATATAGCTGTTACTTGCCCAAGGTTTTCTCCTGATAGTACGCGATAAAATCTTTGCAAACAGCTTTGTTTAAACTCTGGATGTATAATATCGAAAATACTCATATTCGCAATTTCAGCTTCGCTATATCCCAAAGTTTCTCGCCATGCACGATTGACATATAAAAACCGACCAAATGGATTGACACATTGAATCAAGTCATTAGCATTTTCAAATAAATCTCGATATCGCTCTTCACTTTCAACAAGAGCATTTTCTGCTTGTTTGCGTTTGATAAATTGGGCAATTTGGCTACCAATAGAACCCATCATTTGCAATAGGTCTTTATCTTTTGGTAGTAACTCCCGACTAAAGAAAACCATCACTCCTAAGATTTCACTATCGTCTAAAATGGGGAAGCCAAAAGCTGCGTGCAATCCAGCCTCCGCAGCCGGTAGCGATCGCCTTTGATCTCCATCTACTGTGATATCTTTAATCCACAAAGGCAAACGTCTGATCCAAATTCGACCAGGTAAGCCAACACCAGGTGTATAAGTAGTTTGCCAAGTGATTGCTTTAAACTCTCGGACAGAAACTAATCGACTTGACCAAATTTCTACACACCTTAGTACTGCATTAAGACTATCTCCTTGTAGGGAAGTGCCAATATATTGGCTTGGTGTCCAAAGTTCGCCTAAATCCCATCCCAAGTTTTGACAAATCGACTGCAAAATTTGGGGAATTCCCTGTTTTATGCTTTGTGATTCTGATAATATGCGAGTAATAGAATACTGGGCACTTGTACGCTGTTCTCGGCGTTGCCAAGCAGTAATATCCCGACCAATATAGACAATATCTTCTAGCCCTTCTGTTTTTTTGGGAATCACTGAGCAAGAAAAAGCAATCAACAGTTTCTCTCTAGTTTTGGTTCGACAAACCACTTCTAGATTTTGGGCATTATGCTTTAAATAAAAATGTTGACAAATAGCTTTAATTAAAAATTGATCCTCATCAATAATTAATGATATTGGTTGATTTATTAATTCTTCTTCCTGAAAACCAAATAATTGTTGAGCAGCATGATTTACTTTTTTTATTTTTCCTGAATTACTGGTTACTAACAAAGCATCTGGCATTGAAGTAATGACTTGTTCCATGTAATTAATGTTTGATTAATATACAAGCCTGTTTTTCCAAAATATTTTTTTACTAAGTTTATATTACTTGATTAAGCGTGCTATTTTTTCACCTTAATCGAGTATAATTGAGCAAAAACCACTAGTTCGCTGTGGCGGAAATTTGCCTACCTTTAATAAGTTGTTCAGAGCAACTTATCTAGTTAATTGAGATAGTAGCTAGATTTCCGTCGTGCTGTACTAGTCCAATGTCTAAGCTAGTGCAAGAGGTTTTATAATAAGCACTTTAGTCTTTACTACAAACTTGCTTACCCATTTAAACTAAATAAGCTTGATTAATCTTTTTAAGACACTTCTTTTGGGGGATTGACAATTTAATATAATATTGCTGTTCAAGTAGCTGCTTGTTAACAGTAGACTTCATGTTTAATTTTAATCCTATGTGGTATTTTACAAAACGGCGAATTAAATAAGTATTTCAACCAAATATTGCCGTAAACACCTTTCATTAGTTTCGCTATCTTGAAAGTTGATTTTTCAAGATAGCGCGATCGCCAGTATCTATGAAATTTTAAACCCATCACTTTATAAGAGAGTGGCGACTCTGTAGCTAGGTTCTTGCCACTTTCTTCTTCTTCAATTTCATCAATGAAGTTTATGACTGGAGTTTAGACTAAATTCTTTTTTTAAGGCTACAACCTGTGTGTGGTAAGCATTTTAGACTTCGGAATTATATCAAGCCTAGAAATTATCAAAGCTTGTCTGGATAAGGGTTTAGCGGTTTGATGGGTAAAATTAGTCTAAACTCCAGTTATGATTGTGCGCTGGCGACAATTTGATTCCAGGCTTTGACTGCTGTCTGTAAATTCTTTGGCAGGTTATTTTGAGAAATATCGTTGTACTGAACCGTACCTTCTTGGCTGGTAAGGGTGTAGGTGATGTAATCAGCAGCACCACTGGGGGCTGGGTAACTCAAATTCCGAAATTTACTAAACTGAGAACGTTCTAGCGATCGCACAAATTGTTGTACCTGTTGCACAGAAACGCGGCGAACACTACGTTCAGAATCATTAGCATCACCAATCCGCACGCGAATCAGTCGTCCATCTTTGAGTAAAACAGTCTCATAGGTTCTGCCAGCAAAACCCCCACTGGAGATTTGGCGAAATACTATATCTCGATCTAACGGTGGTGGTAACTCACTAGCTGGAATTTGCACAGGCCCCAGTGTAGTTTCGTTAGCCTTTTGATTCAGCCTCAGTGCGGAACCTGTTTGATTAGTATGATAAACCAAAGTTTGACCGACTCCGCCGACAACCACCCGCCAGCCTGATACCAAAGCTTGGGTACAGAATTCATCAGGATTAGCTAATTCTAAACAGCTATCTCTCCAAGTTTGCTGTTGAGCCTCAATAATGGTTAACTGAGAAATTGGCTGTTGCAAACGTCTGGATGCGGCTTGTAAAACAGCATTTTTTACAGATGTGGGTAATTTATTTGGCAGATTTTCTGAGGGAGTATTTGCCGAAGCTAAACGTAGCGATCGCCCATTATTATTGGTATGATAAACCCAATTTTGTTTGCCATTAGATACCACAACCCGCCAACCAGGAACTAAGGCTTGGGTACAGAATTCATCAGCTTGAGGCAGTTCCAAGCAACCATTGCGCCAAGTCTGTTGATTGTAGTCAATAATTTGCAGTTGTCTAGTAAAAATTCCCTGCCTGCGGGCTAAATCGCGCAGTACCGCATTAGCTACTGGACGTGGCAAGCGGTTTGGTTTAATATTCTCTTTGAGAACTTCATTGCTTGTTTCTAGCGATAAATTTGCAGAAGCCCCCGTAGCACCTTTTACAAGTGTTAAACCGCTAGCAACAGACAAAAATCCAGTCAAAATCAAAGCAGTGAAAATTCGCCCTTGATTGGTGTTAAAGTAGTTTTTCAGCATGATTTTCATAGTAAAATATAACTAAAAATAGTATCCAGCCACTAAGTAGACAATAAAGTATATAATTCCAAAACTTCAGCACTTGGAATTAATTTAGTATTTGTGTTTTCAGAGAGATATAGAGACAGACGCTAATGTACTGATTGTTTGTTCCTTATATAAATTCTGGTTGAAGAATAATTCACAAGTCAGAACAATCAGTAGGGAATACCCTATGGGATCTTGCTACAGACCCGCCACTGATTGAAAAGCACTAAATCTTCTTTTTCAGAGACGTTATACCAATCAAAAAAAATGCGACAAATAGAGCATTTGTACAGGTGCGATTCATCACGTCTTTACTTAAGGATGTGTTGCGATCGTTAATAGAATTGGTATTAGGGACTTCCAAATAAAAAAATATACAACTATTTATTGTGGGGTGGGCGATACGAGCGCCCATAGTCAAAGGCGGGCAAGATGCCCACCCCACAAGATTGGATAATTTATTTCTTGGAGAGTTTTGGCTCCCCTCTGGGTGTCCAAGAGGGGTTGGGGGAGAGGTCAAAAAAGGGCTTGTCGAACTCACGTTAATTTAGTGGGGGTTTTAAAACTTCTTGTTCACACGCGACGCTTTAATACTGGCTACTGCTGCGCTATCGCGGACTCTCGTAGAGAAGCCATGCCGTTGGCGATCGCGTAGCGTATCGCAGACAGATGCTACGCGAACGTAGAGAAGTGTCGTACAGAATTAATTGTGTTAGCGGATAGCTAAGGTTTAGCCCATTCTGACTCCTGACTCCTGAATTCTGTTTGATAAATCCATCAAATTTGCCAGCTTGTAAACTACCCGCGCTCCCACATTACCATCCCACTCCGCATCACCAACTTCGCAGATATCAAAGCCAATAATTTTTCTTCCACTATTGACCAATTCTCGGAACAGACAAAAAGTTTGCTCCAATTCCAACCCACCTGGAACAGGAGTACCCGTACTCGGACATAGTTTTGGATCTAAACCATCTACATCAAAGCTAATATAAACATACTCAGGTAAATGACTGATAATTTCTCGGCATAAATCAATCCAAGTTGTGCCAGAGTAAAGCTTTTGCTTAATAGCGGGATCGTAATAAGCAATAATGCGACTATCAGATTCGTCAATCATTTGTACTTCATCATGACTAATATCACGCAAACCTACCTGCACTAACTTAGTAATTTGGGGTATTTTCATCGCATTAAACATAATCGACGCATGGGAAAACTCAAATCCCTCATAAGCATCGCGTAAATCTGCGTGGGCATCAATGTGCAAAATGCCATAGTTTGGATATTTAGCTGCTAATGCTTGAAAATAACCTAAAGGCGAACTGTGGTCTCCACCGATGACTGCAACTCGCTTTCCATTATCAATTGCTGCCTGACAATTTTCAAACAGCCATCGATTAATCCGTTGACTAGCCTGATTAATTTCTGTGAGGACAGATGTTAAATCTGGTGTATCTGAAAGTTGTTTACCTTCGGCTAATCGCTCAATAATTTTTGCTGCCAAAGCGCGGTAGTATGTGTTCTTCTCTAAAATATCTTGGGGAATTTCTTCCATAAAAATTCCCTGCTTCCAACCATCAGGGTGATCGAAATCGAACAAATCTAATTGAGTCGAAGCATCTAGAATTCGCTGTGGGCCATTAGCAGTGCCAGCACCATAAGAAACAGTAACTTCCCACGGCACACCAAAAACAATCAAGTTTGCAGACTCATAATCGCAGGGCAAACCTAAGAGGTTGCCATTTATTTCACCTACGCCGCTGGGATTGTAGTCTTTTAATTGATTACTCATTGAGTATCTTCTGGATTTACGTGGATAGACAGCACGCCGCCTAGTGGACATCTGCATTGTAATCAAAATTTTTCACAGGCAGTAAACTAGCGGTCTATGACTAACTATTTACTCAACCCGCTTCACTTCAAATCCCCGCAACCCTTCCGGTTCTTCATACTCAACCACAATATCTTTAACTACAGCAGCAGGTGGCCCAGAATGACACCAGCGAACCATATCATCTACGACCTCTCGCGCCCCTTCAAAGACTGCCTCTACTCGATTATCGGGGAGATTCCGCACCCAACCGGTTAATCCCAACTGCCTAGCTGTATCGACAGTGGAATAGCGATAGCCTACTCCGTGGACTCGGCCAGAAATGAATACATGGGCGCGGATAATCTTTGGCAGTGATGTGGAATTGTGCATAGACTGGTCTAATCTTTACGATTCCAGTCTACCTAGTTTGTGTATACACAACCTGTTTTTAACTCCAACTTGCAATAATTAATCCTGCTCTTCGTTATCATCGTCGCCGCGATATCTGTACTGGCGGTCATCGTCATCATCATCGCCACGATGTCTGTACTGGCGGTCATCGTCATCATCATCGCCACGATGTCTGTACTGGCGGTCATCGTCATCATTATTGCCGCGATGTCTGTACTGGCGGTCATCGTCATCATCGCCACGATGTCTGTACTGGCGGTCATCGTCATCATCATCGCCGCGATGTCTGTACTGGCGGTCATCGTCATCATCATCGCCGCGATGTCTGTACTGGCGATCGCGATTATCCCATTCTTGATCGCGTTGTTTCTGCTTGCCACCGACTATATTTCTGAACATATCCTCTATTCCCATAATTTTCCTCCTGAGTTGGCGAATTTCTTTATTTGGGGTCATTTTAGTAGTTTGTCTAATGGTTGTAGCGAATAAATCTTCCAGCAGGTATAGATAAAAATAAAATTATCCCCCACTTTGGGAGTGCCGCAAACTAGTGATAAAGTATTTTTAACTACCTCCTAACTGTAGTGAATTTAATTAATTTAGTAGTCAGTTTTTCAACTTAGAATTTTGAATTGTTTATGTCTAACCTGCCACCACTTAATACAGAAACAATTTGGGCAATTCTTGACGATAAACTTGATGATGCCACAGTCAACCAGTTGCTATGGCATTATTTAGGCTATCGTTATGACTCTTCAATTGCACAATGGGACACCAGCTTAGTTGCACCAGAATGGCAAGATGAGTACCCACAACCACCAGATTTTCTTGAATCTCGCCCCGCAACAGTCAAGTTGACTCGTTCCATTCCTGCTGAAAATAAACAAATGCTAAAAGAAAAACTGGGTTTCAAAGGTTACAAAA
The DNA here is from genome assembly GCF_034530775.1 of Nostoc sp. DedSLP04. NCBI lineage: Bacteria > Bacillati > Cyanobacteriota > Cyanophyceae > Nostocales > Nostocaceae > Nostoc > Nostoc sp. DedSLP04. The sequence goes on from NZ_JAVRCL010000017.1 coordinate 57,144, forward strand.
TTGGGGAATTTGGCCCTCGACAAACTCGCAGGGCAACGGCAGCAAATTGGTTGTTAAGTTATCTGCAAAAAACTAGCAGCAAAATTGAGTAATCCAATACCGCAGATATTTAGCAAACAATCCCTTATCCTTACTAAATATCTGCTATTTAAAAACTTAAGAAAAAGCCATTAATCTATCCGTTCTAAGAGGTTGTTTGAAAAGTGATGGGCTGTGATTTTAATTGCATTTTTACCCCCCTTAGTCCCCCCTTATAAAGGGGGGAAACAAGAAAAATCCGGTTCTCTCCCCTTTATAAGGGGAGGGTTAGGGTGGGGTAAAAAAATATTTGATACATCAATCGTGACTTTTCAAACATCCTCTAATTTTACACTTTGAGTTCAATAGCATTTTAGGCTTAGTAGTATTACGGGCGAAAAATGCCTGACGTTGAATTTGATATTAGTAAAAAAATATGATAAACAGTCAAAAAATATTAATCACAGTAATTCTTTACAATTTTATTGATAAATTCATCCTGAAGATAGAAGCGCTGGTTGCATAATTCTTTCTGTAGAGCGATTTGCAAATTCAATTGAGCATCCGAGAATACTTCTATCAACCCTTGGTATTACAAACACTTCTATGGCAAAGCCAATTGAATTTAATTTATTTGCACCTTATAACAAAGGAGTAGCATTAATTGGTTCTTTTTCTGATTGGCAAGAAATTCCAATGGAAAAAGGTGATGATGGTTATTTTCGTACAAGTGTTGAACTAGAAGACGGCGTTTATAAATATAAATTTCGCGTTCAATCAAATTCATGGTTTTTTGAACCAGAGCAATGGGTTGATGTTACAGATCCTTATGCAACTGATATAGATGAACAAAGTGGAAAAGATGATGGTATTATCCGGGTCAAAGATGGGCAAAGGATTACCGATACTTATGTTTGGCAACATGATGACAAACCTTTACCTGCTGACCACGAATTAGTAATTTATGAATTGCATGTCGGTGACTTTTCTGGTGGCGAGGACGATCCTTATGCACGAGGCAAGTACAAACACGTCATTGAAAAGTTAGACTATTTGTGTGAACTGGGAATCAACGCTATTGAGTTGATGCCACTTAAAGAATATCCTGGTGATTATAGTTGGGGTTATAACCCTCGTCACTTCTTTGCAACAGAATCGAGTTATGGTTCTACTGCTGAGTTAAAAAATTTGATTGATGAGTGTCATGGCAAAGGCATTCGTGTAATTATTGACGGAATTTACAACCACTCAGAAGCATCAGCTCCTTTAACACAAATTGACCACGATTACTGGTATCATCACGAACCTCGTGACCCTGATAATAATTGGGGGCCTGAGTTTAATTACGAACATTATGATGAAAAATTAGATATTAAACCAGCCTGGAAATTTATTGGTGATACAATTCGTTTTTGGATTGGAGAATTTCATCTTGATGGTATTCGCTATGATGCGGCGCGGCAAATTGCTAACTACGACTTCATGCACTGGATTGTTCAGGAAGCCAAAAACACTGCTAGCATGAAGCCTTTTTATAATGTTGCCGAACACATTCCTGAAACTACCAGCATTACCAATGTAGATGGGCCGATGGATGGTTGCTGGCATGATAGTTTTTATCATTGCATTCTAGAACACATTTGCGGTGATACGTTTGATTTAGAGCGTCTCAAAGATGTGATTGACTGCAAGCGCCAAGGCTTTTTGGGTGCTACCAATGTAGTAAATTATCTCACTAACCACGACCATAATCATGTGATGGTTGAACTGGGGAACCGTGAGATTTTTGACGAAGAAGCATTTCGCCGGGTCAAATTAGGAGTAGCCATCCTAATGACTGCTGTTGGTGTGCCTTTGATTTGGATGGGAGAAGAATTTGGCGAGTATAAACCTAAACAACCTGAATCATCCAAAATTGATTGGACACTGTTAGGTAACGATTTAAATCGTGGTTTATTTGAATCATACAAAGGCTTAACTAATCTGCGTAAAAGCAATCACGCTCTCTACACAGAAAATATCGATTTTATCCACGAAAATCCGGAAGCAAAAGTATTAGCTTATACTCGTTGGAATGATGAAGGTTCTCGTGTAGTCGTAATTGCAAATTTCTCAGAAAATTTTCTAGGAGGCTATCAAGTTCCTGACTTTCCTAGCGCTGGGACATGGCACGAGTGGACAGGCAATTATGATGTCGAATCTGGTGAAGATGGCATGATAATTGACTTGGGACCATACGAAGCTAAAGTGTTTGTATGGCAGTAACGATATACACTACCACTAAGTCGGTAGTCCAATAAAAAAGAAAAGGGGAAATGTTTTCCCCTTTTTTAGTTATAATTTAACTCATTTACAGTCTAATTAGAAATTTGTCAAGCAGAAAATAAGCTATTTTAAAATTTCATTGGTTTGTGTTACACTTTTGAGTTGAAGTGCGTCTATAGAATTGCCAAAGCATCCCCCATGCACAACAAATTATTTAATAGTAATATCGATAACGCTAACATTGAGAACGATCGCATTTTATTAACTCCCAATGAAGTAAAGTCAAAATTACCTTTAACACAATTAGCCGAACAAAGAGTTTTAGCATATAGGCAGGAAATAGAAGATATCCTGGATTTTAAGGATCGTCGGAAATTTATAGTAGTTGGCCCATGCTCAATCCATGACCCAAAAGCAGCGCTCGAATATTCTGAGAGATTAAAAATCTTGTCCGAGCGAGTCAAGGATAACTTGCTACTAATTATGCGAGTGTATTTTGAAAAACCCAGAACAACCGTAGGCTGGAAAGGGTTAATTAACGATCCAGATATGGATGATTCTTTTCATGTAGAGAAAGGTTTATTAATTGCACGGGAGCTACTATTAAAAATTACAGAGTTGGGATTACCTGCTGGCACAGAAGCACTAGATCCAATCATCCCTCAATATATCAGCGAACTGATTACATGGTCTGCCATTGGCGCACGCACAACTGAATCACAAACTCACCGCGAAATGGCCAGTGGACTTTCGATGCCTGTAGGTTTTAAAAACGGTACTGATGGCAATATTCAAGTAGCTTTGAATGCTCTACAATCAGCTGGAAACCCGCATAGTTTTCTGGGAATTAATCAAAACGGTCAGGTCAGCGTCTTTCAAACTAAAGGTAATGGCTACGGTCACGTAATTTTAAGAGGTGGTAGTCAACCTAACTTCGATCCAGCAAATGTCAAACTGGTAGAAGAGAAATTAAAACAGGCAAATTTACCACCGAGAATTGTTATCGACTGTAGCCACGGAAATACCAATAAAGATTACAAATTACAAGGTGCTGTTTTAGAAAATATTATTCAGCAAATAGTGGATGGTAATACATCAATTGTTGGCATGATGCTGGAATCGCATTTGTATGAAGGTAGTCAACCGATTGCTGGGAAACAAGAAGAATTAAAATATGGTGTTTCTGTAACTGATAAATGTATTAGCTGGGAAGAAACTGAAAAAATTATTTTGGCTGCTCACGAAAAACTTAAATGAGAAGTCAGAAGTCAGAATTCAGAATGCGATCGATGGGGATTTAGAGGATATTTGTTAAGTATTAATGTATACTAATAAACTCCGCTCCATTTCTCTTACTGTTTCAGCAACGGTGTACGCGCAAATTTCAAAACCTGCTCTACATTAGCTTTAATTTGCTAGGGTGCGTTAAATCTAAAGTCCATAACGCACGAAAATTTATGACGGTGCGTTAGGCTGAGGCGATAATACACCCAACAAAACTGGAAAATACCCAAGTGGTGGCGACGTAATTTATTTATCGAGAGAAGAGTTTCAGATTTGCACTGTCGTGTCAGCTTCCCGCAGGGTACGAGAGTTCAGTGGTATCAAATCAGTAAGAGTCGAATCCCCAACGAAGAACTACCTCCCACATCTTTTAAGATATACCCAAGATAGATGTAATAGGATTTAATATGTGCTAATTACTCAATACTACCAACTGAAGGATTGAAAATGAGTATTTTTCTACATAAAATTAAAAATCTAAAATTAAAAATTGGTAACACTGATGGTTAGGAGTGTTAGAGTTTCAAGAAATTCACCGAAACTTTTCAGCGGGTATTCATGCTGAAGAAACTACAGAAAAAGCAAATTTCGATAATTGCGGGTGCAGCACTGCTTGCCTTTTTAACTGGGGCAATGGTATCAGCACCTGAGATTGGCAAGTCTCTGGGAAAATGGCTCAAACTAAGTCAGAATCAAGCAGAGCAAAGATCGGACGGTAGTGTTGCCAAATCAGCTGTCTTTGGGCTGATATCGCAATCGCTGCCAGAACGGGCGGCAAAACTAGCAACGATCGCTGCCGAATCGCGATCGCCCGATCGCAACCGCGCTCGTTATCTTTTGGCGAGTGATTATATTGAAAGAACCCAAGGGCAAAAAGCTCTAGTTTTACTCGAAGGACTAGAGAAAGACTATCCGATCCTCGCACCATACATTTTGCTCAAACAAGCCCAGGCAGAGGATTTGCTGGGCGAGGACGGTAAAGCCTCCGATCTCAGGCAAAGGGTGCTAAAACTGTATCCCAAAGAACCGGCCGCAGTCAAAGCGCTATATCTGATTGCTCAACCAAAGCAACAAGAAACTGCGATCGCTCAATTTCCTTCCAATCCTCTAACTTGGGAAATTATCCGCAAACGCTTGCAAGAAAATCCCAATCAGCCACAATTACAATTAATTTTGGCTAAGTATGCCTACGATCAACCAGGCATAGTGGGCGTTTTGGATCAGCTAGCAAAACAGACTACCCTCAAACCCGAAGATTGGGAACTCATTGGCACTAGCTATTGGGAAAATAGTCAATTTCCGAAAGCGGCCAATGCTTACGCCAAAGCACCCAAAACATCGCGCAACCTCTACCGTACTGCACGGGGCTTACAGGTGGGAGGCAAAGATAAAGAAAAAGCGATCGCCACCTATAAACAATTAGTGCAGCAATTTCCCAATAGTGAGGAAACTGGGACGGCACTACTGCGGTTAGCAGAAACCGCAAAAACACCTAAAGATGGCTTACCCTATCTTGACCAAGTAATTAGTAAATTTCCCAAACAAGCTGGTACTGCACTGGCACAAAAAGCCAAAATCCAAACTCTCAAGGATCAAAAGTCAGCTAGCGCGGCGTGGCAATTACTCATAAGTAAATACGCTAACTCTGACGAAGCAGCAGAATACCGTTGGAAAATCGCCCAAGATAAAGCCAATGCCAAAGATTACGTCGGTGCTTGGCAATGGGCAGAACCAATCGTCACCAATAACCCCAATAGCATTTTGGCTCCAAGAGCAGGCTTTTGGGTAGGTAAATGGGCGGCTGCACTGGGGAAACAGCAAGAATCTAAAACTGCTTATGAATATGTGGTTAGCCAGTTTCCCTACTCTTACTATGCATGGCGAGCCGCGACAATGTTGGGGCTAAATGTCGGCAACTTTGACAACGTGCGCGTCATGAACCCGGAAGTAATCGCACCCCAGCGTCCATTACCGCCTGCTGGTTCTGAAACTTTCAAAGAATTGTATCTGCTAGGTCAAGACCGCGATGCCTGGTTACAATGGCAAACAGAATTTCAGAACAAAATTCAGCCAACGGTAGCAGAGCAATTTACTGAAGGGTTGATGCGGCAGGCTAAAGGAGAAAATCTCATCGGAATTGATGAAATTTCTAAATTGGAAGACCGAGAAATACCAGCCGAAGTTGCCCAATATCAGACTCTGAGTAAACAAATCACCTACTGGCAAGCGCGTTATCCATTTCCCTATCAGCGAGAGATTGAAAAGTGGTCTATTGACCGTAAACTAAATCCTTTGCTAGTAACTGCTTTGATGCGTCAAGAGTCACGGTTTGAACCAAAAATCAAATCTGTCGCTGATGCTACTGGTTTAATGCAACTGTTGCCGAGTACAGCTAAATGGATCGCGCCACAAATCAAGGTGGATTTCAAAACAATAAGTTTAGAAAATCCCAACGATAACATCATGCTGGGTACATGGTATTTGGGTCATACTCACGATCAATATAACAATAACTCTTTGCTGGCGATCGCTAGTTACAATGCTGGCCCCGGCAATGTCTCCAAATGGTTGCAAACACTAACTACAAAAGATCCAGATGAGTTTGTTGAACAAATTCCCTTTGATGAAACTAAAAACTATGTGCGGCAAGTATTTGGCAACTACTGGAATTATCTAAGGCTTTACAACCCGGAAATTTCTGACATAGTGACAAAGTACTCGACCACACACCCACAACTACCAGCGCGATAATCTGAGAAAGTTATGAGTTGTGAGTGTTGAATTCAAGCAATTTTTTAATTCAAAGTTCACAACTCATAGTGATATCTGTTTAGCTAATTACTAATTCGTAATGTCGCTAGCTCAGACACTCTATTACTCAAAGAGGCTGCGCTATTGCAACGTATCACATAACGACCTAAATCTTGATAGCACTATTCTCAAAAGGAAAATTACAAGCTTAATTATTAGTTTTTTTGTGTTCTATTTGTCTAAAACATTTTTAGAAAGAATAGTTTTAGTAGAATCTTACTTTACTAAAATTATTCTTTTTTATGTAAATATAATTTTTGAATCTTTTAAAAATTTCTGTTAGCAGATTGCATTAAGAATATTTAAGATTTAAGGATAATCGTAGATTCTATAGCGCAAGCCTTGGTGGTTAGGACATCAACAGACGATAAAACTTAGACACAAAAAGGCTTTTTACCCAGTCCCCAGTCCCCAGTCCCCAGTCCCCAGTCCCTTGCTATAAAACACAATTTTTAGAGAGGCGATCGCTAATAGCTTGAGTTGATTACACCTATGGCGTTAATATATCTTAATGTATTCAGTATTGCTTTTTTAGCGCCCCAATGGAGTTAACCTCAAAAGAATTTAAGTCAGAACTGATATTAGAAGTTCAAGCCTGCCTGCAATTAGCAGTTCCTTTGGTAATTACTCAAATATTAGAAGCGGGCATTCCTCTATTGGATGGGGTGATGATGGGCTTACTTAACAGCCAAGTTTTAGCTGCGGGTGCTTTAGGTGCTGTTACCTTTTCTACCTTAGCTTCCGTTTGTCGTTCTGTTCTTTCAGCCGCGGGTGTAAGTGTCGCCAATGCTTTTGGTGCAGGAAAGATAGACCAAGTGAATCGTGCTACTGGTCAAGGAATTTGGTTAGCCGTGACGATGTGCTTACCTGTAATGTTTATCATTTGGCACTTTGACTATATCCTGCTGCTGACTGGTCAAGAAGAAAGCAATGTATTATTAGCTCAAACATATTTGCGGTCTATTGTTTGGGGTTTTCCGGCCGCACTCGGTTTTTGTATCTTAAAAGAAGTTAGCTCTGCCCTCAATCGGCCCCAATTTTTAACAGTAATTACGGTAGCTGGACTATTATTAAATGCGGTTGCTAATTACGTGCTAATGTTCGGTAAATTTGGTTTACCAGCCCTTGGTTTAGCCGGTATCGGTTGGGGAAGCACACTCATTTTTTGGCTAAATTTTATCGCTGTCGCCAGTTGGATTTGCTTTGATAACTACTTTAAAGACTATCAGCTTGATTGTGCTTTGCATCAGTTTGATAAAGATATGTTTATAGATATCTTCCAAACTGGGTGGTTTTTGGGGTTGCAGTATGGAGCAGAAATTGGAGTATTTACTGCCATTGCTTTAATGATGGGATGGTTTGGAACAGAGACGTTAGCAGCACATGAAATTACCGTCGAGACAGAAAGTTTTGTCGAAACAGTGTCTATAGGTATTTCCTATGCCGTCACGATGAGAGTAGGACAGTTGAGGGGACAAAACGATCTCAAGGGTGCAAGCACAGCCGGATTAGTCTGCATTGCGCTTGTTACTCCTTTTGTAAGTATTGTGGCACTGATTTTTTGGCTATTTCCCAACTATATTGTGGCAATGTATTTGGACACCAGTAATTTAGATAATATCGAGATAGTTAAAACGTCAACTTCTTTCCTCGCTGCCGGGGCAATAGTCCAAATATTTTATTCTATTCAGACTATTGCTGCTGGTGCTTTAATCGGCTTGAAAGATACCAAAGTACCAGTGTTAATTACTATGTTCGCTTACTGGATAGTAGGTCTAGGCGGGGGCTATCTGATGGCATTCACTTTCGGCTGGGGTGCTATAGGTTTATGGTTGGGTTTAATACTAGGGCTACTTATGGGTGCAGTGCTTTTAACTGGGCGTTTTTATCTTTTGACTTCTGAGATTGAGTCTGGTTGACTAAAAGTGCATAGTATTAACAATGCCCACTTCTCATTACTGGTTAGAAGGTCTAAGTCTATCCCGCCAAGATGGTTGTTCTGACGATGAAGAACCTGAAGAACCAGAACTATTTGCAGGAGACGACTCTCGCCGACTTCTTCGACGCGGGGGTGAATCAGATTCTACTCTTCTAGAGCGTCGCCGTGGAGTAAATGATTCTGAAGAGGAGTTACTAGAACTTGATTCGCTGCGATCGCGCCTTCTCCGTCTTGGAGTATAATCGCTCGATTGCTGTTCTTCTTGAGAATAGCTTCTCCTTCTTCTACGTCTCCTAGATGAACCACTCTCCTCAGAATTAGAATTTCTCGCTCTTTCCCCTTCTGAGTCATCATCATCTTTAGAGGCAATAGAACGATTCAGCACTTGTTTGGGCTTGACGGACTGGGCTTTGATAGTGCCTTTGCGACCGTCTAACTTGGGTCGTTTGGGAAACTTTTCTACAGGCATCCCCTCTACCGCTTTTTCCATAAATTCGCGCCAAGTGTAAGCGGCACTACTACTACTGCCATAAGTAGGGCGGTTGTCATCGTTACCTAGCCATACCCCTGTCACCATCTGAGGAATGTAGCCAATAAACCATAAATCGCGGGCTTCGTCGGAGGTGCCGGTTTTGCCTGCAACTTGTCTATTAGCTAATTGGGCAGCACCACCAGTTCCCGCTTGGACGACGTTGCGTAGCATCCAAGTCATGATGGCGGCACTGTCAGCGTCAAGGGCGCGTTTTGACTTGAAATTAGCTGACCAGATGACTTTGCCTTGGCGGTTGAGGATGCGGGTAATACCATGAGGTTCTGCGTGCAATCCCTGAGTCGCAAAACTACCATAAGCGCTGGTTAACTCTAGCAGATTGACTTCATTTGAACCAAGAGCCAAGGAATAGGTGGGCTTGAGTTCAGATTTTATTCCCATATCATGGGCTAGTTTAATCGTTGGTGTAAATCCCACATCAATCAACACCTTGACCGCAATAATATTAACAGAGCGGGTAAGAGCATCTCGGATGTTCATTGAACCCCGGAAGTTTTCACTATAGTTTTTCGGTTCATAGCCGTCTACGACAAAGGGCGCATCCTCGTAGCTATCGTAAGGGCTTTTACCGGTTGCGATCGCAGTGGCATATACAAACCCTTTAAATGTCGATCCTGGCTGCCGTTGTGCCTGGGTAACTCGATTAAACTGATTTTTACCAAAGTCTTTTCCCCCAACCATTGCTTTAATTTCACCATTTCGGGGGTCTATAGCCACCATTGCCGCTTGCTTAAAGTTTTCCCAGCGTCCTTGATTTCGCAATGTTTTTGCAACTGCCTCTTCTGCCACCTTCTGCCAACTTGGGTTCAACGTGGTTTCTACTACTAAACCCCCACTTTTTAGCACATTAGGAGAAACATACTTGGGCAATTCTTTTTGAATGTAGCTGGTAAAGTAGGGTGATTCTACTTGGACTCGTTTGGGTAAACTGCTTTTGAGAGTTAATGGCTCCTGAATGGCTGCTTGCCTTTCCTCTGGTGTAATTACTTTATCTTCTTGCATCCGTAGCAATACCAAGTCCCGCCGCCGTTTTGCCGCTTCGGGATTTTTGTCGGGGGCGTACAAGCTAGGAGCAGGAGCTAATCCAGCAATCGTAGCCATTTCTGCAAGAGAAAGTTGATCTGGCGTTTTACTAAAATATACCCAGGATGCATCTGCCACACCATAAGCTCCAGATCCCAAATAAACCAGATTTAGGTAACGCTCTAAAATCTGATCTTTGGTTAATTCTTGCTCCATTTTTTGGGAAAGGCGGACTTCCTTGAGCTTGCGCCAGATTGTCTGCTCTTGTTTCAAAAACAAAATCCGCGTTAGCTGTTGGGTGATGGTGCTACCACCTTCTACCACACCTTGCGATCGCAAATTATTCAAACCCGCTCTGACAATCCCTTGCGGATCGACTCCGTTGTGTTGCCTAAATCTTCTATCTTCTGAGGCGATGAAAGCTTTTTTTAAATTATCTGGTATTTGTTCTAGCTTTAGCTGTTCTCTGGTCGCTTCACCTTGTTGTTGTAATATGCTGCCATCAGCAGCTTTAATGGTCAGTGTTTGCTCTCGAAACACAGCATTCAACTCGGACTGATCTGGCAAAGTCCGATCTATTAAACTAATGCCGTAGATCGAGGCAGCTATCCCACCACCAATACTCAAACCTGCCCAAAACCAAAAGCGGCGATAGAGTGGTTTAGCGCCAGTTGCCCGATTGACCCTTATCTTAGATGGTAAAATTTTCATTTTGCTCAGTAACTGCCTCGTCTGCGCCAGATGTGCTGGTGGTAAGCTCTCATTCGTTCCTCCTCGTCCAGAGTCACTCAAATTAGTCGGTCTTCGCTTGAACCAGGAGGTAAGCTTCCCCACGTCAGTTCCTCGCTCACTCAAAGTAGTAAGCAATTATAACCACCATCAATCAACTTTGGGGTTATAGCACTACCATTGTGTTAGTATAATATCCTATAAATAATTAACTGAATTCACTAGAAAATAATGTTTTTTAAATTTGGTTAATTTAGTTTTGTAAAAAATGTTGCAGTTTTGAGAAATACTGCGAATTTAAAAACTATTGACAAGTATCCGCACAGACAGCCCGAAAACGGCTTATTTCAGGAAAATATAATGTCCACATCGGGCTACGACGAAGCAGAGCTAAGACGAAGCGCCGTTGCTCTTGGTAGTAATCTTGGCGATTCTCAGACAATTTTATCAGCAGCTATCGAGACTTTAGCCCAAACGCCAGGTATTGTTTTAGAAGCCAGATCCCATTGGTATCAAACCAAAGCTGTCGGACCACCACAGCCAGATTACCTCAATGGCTGTGTCATATTGCAGGTAGAAATACTTCCCCAGCAGTTATTAGAAATTTTGTTGAAAATTGAACAACAATTTGGGCGCGTGCGTCAGGAACGTTGGGGGCCACGAACCCTAGATTTGGATTTGTTATTATATGATGACATTATTTTGGACACACAAAATCTCCAGATTCCCCATCCACGAATGCGGGATCGCGCCTTTGTGTTAGTCCCACTGGCAGAAATTGCCCCAGATTGGATAGAACCAGTTTCCGGGTGTGTGATTAAAGAGCTGCTGAAAGAGGTAGACTGTTCTGATGTACATTTATGGATGGACAATTAAAATTACCATCCTTAAAAGCAGAAGAACACTGATTTTGCCTCTGTATTCACAGATAATCAGATTTTACTATGCCATTAGGTAGAGAATTACCACAACTGCTCAGACAACGCCTGTTTCATAAAGGACGCAAGTTTGATTTTGAAGTTAATCGCTTGCGTTTGCCGAATAAATCGGAAGGAGAATGGGAATGTATTCGTCACCCTGGCGGTGCCCTAGCTGTACCAGTGACAGCAGAAGGTAAACTTATACTGGTGCGCCAGTATCGTTTTGCAATTCAGGGACGGATATTAGAATTTCCGGCGGGGACATTGGAAGGAAAAGAAGAGCCTTTAGAAACAATACAACGTGAAATTGCCGAAGAAACTGGCTATAGTGCCCAAAAATGGGACAAATTAGGCGAATTTTTCCTAGCTCCTGGCTATTCTGATGAAATTATCTATGCTTTTCTGGCACGAGATTTAGAAAAGCTGGAGACACCACCACCACAAGATGGAGACGAGGATATCGAAACTGTGTTTATGACTCCTGAAGAATTAGAAAAAGCTATTCTGGGGGGAGAGCCGGTAGATGCTAAATCAGTTTCTAGCTTTTTTCTGGCGCGTCCGTTTTTAATTTAATACTCTTTCCTTATGCTGCTAGAGTTAGCGATCGCAGATGCCTACGGTGCAGGTTTTGAATATGCAGACGAAACGATCGCTAACAACGATTTGAGTCGATACGTTGAACATCCGCGTTTTCGACTCAATCCTGGCAGCTACACCGACGATACCCAGATGAGTATTGCCATTGCGGAAGTGATTGTTGCTCAAGCATCGTGGACGCCAGAAGTTTTAGCCGATAGTTTTGTTAGAGCTTTTAAACGCGATCGAAGAGAAGGTTATGCTCGAAGATTCTACCATTTTCTATTAGAAATTCAGGATGGGGAAGAGTTTTTAACGAAAATTAACCCTGATAGTGACAAAAGCGGGGGAGCAATGCGTGCAGCACCCATTGGCATTTATCCCACACCAGAAAAAGTCATTGAGGCGGCAACAATTCAAGCGGCAATTACCCACAATACAACCGATGGTATCAATGCTGCCGTTGCGGGTGCCTTAATGTCGCATTATTTTATCTATCGACTGGGAGCAAAACGCAAATTAGGACGGTTTCTGGAAGGTTATGTATCTGGAGAGTGGAATAAACCGTGGGAAGGTAAAGTCAAGTCCAAAGGCTGGATGAGTGTCAGAGCAGCGATTACTGCGGTGATGCGAAATGACAGTATGAGCGAACTTTTACAAGATTGTATCGCTTTTACTGGGGATGTGGATACAGTAGCCGCGATCGCTTTGGCTGCTGGTTCTTGTAGCGAGGAAATTACTCAAGACATTCCCAATCATCTTGTCGCAGGGTTAGAGAATGGAGCTTACGGTAGAGATTACCTGATAGAACTGGATAAGCAGTTAATGAGTTTGGTGGGTAAAAAGATCGGCTAAATCTAATACATCAAAGTAGTTAAGTTCAGATGCTCAAAAGGCTATATTTTAGTGTTTAATTTTAAGTTAGATAATCGAAAGCATATTTCAAGCCAACCAAGCCAAATTGATGAATCATACTCTAGCTTCTACTTTAGGAGAACTACAAACAAAAATATATTGGCTACATGATGCTGAAAAATTTGCTGAATTAGCAGAAGCAGCAACTGAAATATATATTCAACTTGGATACGATCAACAAAAAGCAGAAAATCTTGGTCATTTAATTAGTGAAGCCTATCAGTTATCTGACGATGCTGATTTATCATACAAGGCTGGAGAAATTGAAAAAGAAATAAAATTTTATAATCAAGTAAAAGATAAATTTATAGAGATTGAGACTATATTAGGTCTACAAAAAAATATAGCCGAACATCAAACAAAATGGTGGATACATTTTCGCCATAGACAGAAACTTCAATTTATATATCACCTGTTTTTGCAACATTTAAAACCTTTGGGTTTAAGTTATTTGTTTATATCTCTACAACTAACATATTATATGTTAAATGTAGGCAAAGGTCATAATTTGCGCGATATAGAAATAACTCAAAAAAACGCTACAAAATATTGGATGCAATTATTAAAATGTAATATTACCAAATATCCATATTTAGGATAATTTGGTGTTTTGGAAAATATTTAAAGAAGCAAAGCGTAGCATCTCGTAGAGAAAGTGGTTTGATAAATTAAGCTTCTTGACGAATTGCGCGTAAATCATGGTTTTGTTTGTATTGTTGCAGTTGATAACCACTTTTTTAAGATTATTACTCATTTCCTACGTAGTCAGTCAAGAAAGCTGAAAATTTCTGTAATCCTCAAAAACTCAGCTAGTTTTAGTGTCAAATAGCTATTTGTTTAGTATTTAGCCATCCTTCTATATTTGCAGATATATATCGAGATAAACACTCTTATACATAGAAACATATATTTCTTATATAACCTAGTTTAAATATCAATTTATACCTTGTCTTCTTCAACAAAAAGCTCCATGATTGATTGAGAAAGCCCAGAACTATAGGTTGGTTAAGTTAATAAGTATGCCAATATACTTCATAAATATTTCCGATGCATAACAAGAAAATATCTGATATTTATCTCAAATTTACTTAGGTTGGAGTTTGATTAACTCATGCTAGAAGGATGGATTCAAATTGCATTAACGCTACTAATTGTGGTAGCAATTACTCCTGTTTTTGGGCGCTATATGGCGCGGGTCTACCTAGAGCAAAGTACTTTTCTCGATCCGATTTTGAATCCGGTTGAGCGAGTACTTTATGCTTTGGTTGGCGTTAAAACCAAAGAAAATATGACTGGCTGGCAGTATGGACGGGCAATCCTATACAGTAACGTCGCAATGGGGTTGCTGATTTTCTTGATTATTATGAATCAAGGATGGCTGCCATTAAATCCAACCAAGATAAATGCCCCAACTTGGGATACAGTACTGCATACAACTATTTCTTTTATTACTAACACTAACCAGCAGCACTATTCTGGTGAAACCTACATGAGCTATGGCAGCCAAATGTGGGGACTTGGTTATCACATGTTTACTTCTGCTGCTACTGGTTTGTCGGTAGGGATTGCCTTTATTCGGGGATTGACTGGTAGATCGTTAGGCAATTTTTATGTAGACTTAATTCGCTCGATTACCCGAATTTTACTGCCTATTTGTATTGTGGGCGCGATCGCTCTTATGGCAGCTGGTGTTCCTGAAACACTGGGGGGTGCGGTTGTATTCCCCACCTTGGAAGATGCGAATATTAGTCAAGCGATCGCTCGTGGCCCTGTTGCTCATTTTGAAATTATCAAGCAATTAGGGGAAAACGGCGGCGGCTTTTTCGCCATCAACTCCGCACACCCCTTTGAAAATCCCAACGGATTTTCAAACTTGATTCAAATTGTGGCGATGATTTCAATTCCCACGTCCCTGATTTATACCTACGGTTTATTTGCTAATAACACCAAGCAAGCCTGGTTAGTATATGGCATGGTTAGTGTGCTTTTCATCGTATTTGTCGTTATCAATGCCATTGGGGAATATAACGGCAATCCGGCTGTGAATGCACTGCTGGGTAGTCAGCAACCGAATCTAGAGGGTAAAGAAGTGCGGTTTGGTTGGGCACAATCTGCCTTGTTCGCAACAGTTACAACAGGCACGATGACCGGCGCTGTTAATAGTTTACATGACTCCTTCATGCCCAACGGTGGTTTTATTACCCTTTCCAATATGTTCCTGCAAATTATTTGGGGTGGACAGGGTACAGGAACCGCTTATCTATTTGCTTACCTGATTCTGGCTGTGTTCGCTACAGGGTTGATGGTGGGACGCACACCAGAATTTTTGGGACGCAAGATTGAGAAGCGCGAGGTTGTACTTGCTAGTTTTTTAATTCTGCTAGTTCACCCGATCGCAATTATGATTCCCGCAGGTATCGCCTTGGCATTTCCCGATCAGCTATCAGGAATTAGCAATCCCGGCTTCCACGGCTTTGCTCAAGTTATCTATGAATACACTTCCGCTGCTGCTAACAACGGTTCTGGCTTTGAAGGTTTGGGAGATTCACAACCTTCACCTTTTGCGATCGCTACAGGTACAGCACCAACTTTAACCGCTTTGTGGTGGAACTTGAGTACCTGCTTCAGTTTAATTGCAGGACGCTATATTCCCATCATCGGTTTGCTGTTTTTAGCAGATAGCATGTCTCGTAAGCAAGCTGTTCCTTATACCACTGGTACATTGCGAACCGATACCGGACTATTTACAGGCGTTACCGCAGGCGTGATTTTAATCCTGGGCGCACTTACATTTTTCCCAGTACTTGCATTAGGCCCCATTGGTGAAGCCTTTTTCATCGCTAAAGGCATTGGCTAAGAAGTGTAGAGGGGTAGAGGGGTAAAGGAGAGTTAGAACTTGAAGCATCTCTCTCAAAGACTCGTCCACGAGTATCAAAGACTCATCCACGAGTATCAAAGACTCATCCACGAGTATCAAAGACTCGTCCACGAGTATCAAAGACTCGTCCACGAGTATCAAAGACTTGTCCACGAGTATCAAAGACTCATCCACGAGTATTAAAGACTCATCCACGAGTATCAAAGACTCGTCCACGAGTATCAAAGACTCGTCCACGAGTATCAAAGACTCATCCACGAGTATCAAAGACTCATCGCCAATGCCCCATGCCCCAATCCCCAATTCCCAATCCCCAATTCCCAATCCCCAATGCCCCATTCCCAAAATTTAATCTATGCCAATTACTACTGATTCTCCCTCGCCCCGTATTCCGTCTGGAACTCGTGACTCGCGCAAACATACCCCCAAAACAGATATGCGGGGACTTTATCAAAGAGCAATTAGTGAGTCATTTGTCAAGCTCGATCCGCGAATTACTGTTAGAAACCCAGTGATGTTTGTTGTTTGGGTAGGGACAATTATCACCTTGCTCGTTACCCTTAACCCAAATCTGTTTGGCACAATCCAGGCAGATGTTAACCAACAACGCGTTTTAAACGGGTTGATTACTTTTATTCTCTTTTTCACCCTCGTTTTTGCCAACTTTGCCGAAGCTGTAGCTGAAGGACGCGGTAAAGCACAAGCTGATTCATTAAGATCGACGCGATCGGATACGATCGCTAATAAAATCCTCCCCGATGGTTCGATAGTAAAAGTCAATTCTACAGAACTGCGACGGGGCGATTTGGTAAAAGTGGTTGCCAATAATATGATTCCCGCCGATGGTGATGTCATTAAAGGTATTGGATCGGTGGATGAGTCGGCAATCACTGGGGAATCTGCCCCGGTGCTGAAGCAACCAGGTACAGATATTGCCAGTTCGGTGACAGGCGGTACACGCCTACTCTCCGATGAGTTGACAATTCGCATTACTGCCGATCCCGGACAAGGCTTTATCGATCGCATGATTGCCTTGGTAGAAGGAGCAGAACGCAGCAAGACTCCCAATGAGATTGCTTTGACGGTATTGTTGGCAGTGTTAACGCAAGTGTTCTTAATTGTGGTGGCGACAATGCCCCCATTTGTCGGTTACATCGCTAGCTTTATCAGCACAGCCTTTGGAGTTGAGGCGGGAAACAGTTTGCGGGCGGGTGCTAGCGTTGCTATTTTAATATCGCTACTGGTAGCATTAATTCCCACAACTATCGGTGGTTTACTCAGTGCGATCGGTATTGCCGGGATGGATCGGGTTGCTCAATTTAACGTTATTGCAACCTCTGGCCGAGCAGTAGAAGCTTGCGGTGACATCAACACCTTGGTACTAGATAAGACAGGCACGATCACCTTGGGGAACCGGATGGCTGACGAGTTTATTCCCTTGGATAATCACTCAATAATAGATGTGGCGCGAGTCTCCCTAGCTGCTAGCTTGTTTGACGAAACGCCAGAGGGCAAATCGATTGTGATTTTAGCAGAAAAATCTCAGGCTGGGGTAGACTTTAATATTGATAAAGCCGAAGGTGTAGAATTTTCCGCAAAAACCCGGATGAGTGGTACGAATCTACCCGATGGCAAACAAATTCGCAAAGGTGCAGTGGATGCCATTAAAGGATTTGTCCGTTCCCGTGGCGGTAACGTTCCTGATGATATAGATGCAGCTTATGAGCGAGTTTCCCGATTAGGCGGTACACCCTTAGCTGTTTGCCAAGATGACAAAATTTATGGTGTCATCTACCTGAAAGATATTGTCAAACCTGGTTTACGGGAACGATTTGACCAACTCCGCCGCATGGGTGTTCGCACGATCATGCTCACAGGTGACAATCGAATTACCGCTTCGGTGATTGCCGAGGAAGCTGGGGTGGATGATTTCATTGCCGAAGCAACTCCAGAAGACAAAATTGAGGTGATTCGCTCGGAACAATCTGAGGGTAAACTGGTGGCAATGACTGGGGATGGTACGAACGATGCACCTGCTTTGGCTCAAGCAAATGTGGGTGTGGCGATGAATTCGGGGACGCAAGCTGCCAAAGAAGCTGCTAACATGGTGGACTTAGACTCAGACCCCACGAAGTTAATTGACTTAGTAACCATAGGTAAACAGTTACTAATTACTCGTGGGGCGTTGACAACATTCTCCATCGCTAACGATATTGCCAAGTATTTTGCGATCATTCCCACAATCTTTGCGGCGGCTGGAATTGGCGCACTGAATATTATGGGATTAAAGAGTGCCCAATCTGCGATCGTCTCGGCGCTGATTTACAATGCTTTGATTATTCCGGCATTAATTCCGCTAGCACTCAAAGGGGTGAAGTTCTTACCTTTAACAGCAGATCAACTGCTGCGTCGCAACATCTTCATCTTTGGTCTTGGCGGTATCATTGCTCCTTTCATTGCCATCAAACTGATAGATATTATCCTACCTTTGTCTTAATTTACTATGAAACTTATTCAGATCCGCCGCACTATTCTTGCATCCCAAGTATTAGAAGAAATAACTGAAATCTGGTGTCAATGGCGTAGGCAAAAGCTGCCACTGTATTTGTTCTTGGCGATGTGTTTCAACCTAGTGGTTGCACCTGTAGTCTATGCCGCTACTAATGAACAACTTTCTCGCAGTCAATCTTGGGGATTGGGATTGTTAGGACTGGTGACACTAGGGCTTTCCATCTATTTATTTTTTGTAATGTTTGTACCGGAGAAATTCTAATGAGTTTTGCACGCGAAGCCGGTAGAGCCGTTCGTTCTACCTTAGTACTCTGGGTTATTGGAGCGATTATTTATCCTTTTGCGATGATTGCCATTGGGCAGATTGCGTTTCCCTTTCAAGCAAACGGTAGTCTACTGAAAAATAGCGCCGGTCAAGTTGTCGGTTCTGCTTTGATTGGTCAACCTTTTAGTAGCGATCGCTATTTTAACAGCCGTCCCAGTACCACCAGCTACAGCACAGCCGATCCCAAAAAGGACGATGCGGGAGTTTTGAGAACTGGGGTTTCTGGCGCTAGTAACTTGGCTCCCAGTAATCCCGCATTAATGGAACGCATTAAAGGTAAAGATGACCCAGACCCCAGCAAAAAAGTTGAAGGTGACTTCAATCGTTTGAAAAAAGCAGGTGTGCAGCCGACTGGGGATTTAGTTTACACCTCTGGTTCCAGCCTTGACCCGCATATTACCCCGGAAGCTGCGATCGCGCAAGTTGCACGAGTAGCCAAGGCGCGAGGAGTTCAACCGAACCAACTCGAAACTTTAATTTTCCAAAACACCGACGGCCGCTTTCTCGGCATCTTTGGCGAACCTGGAGTTAATGTGTTGAAGCTTAATTTAGCCCTAGATAAGATTAAGGCATAAAGGCTTGAGAGAGTGCTGCTGATTCTTGCTATGCCTTCTATTCAAAATAGTTATCTATAGTAATCCTTAATGATTACTTCAAATCTAAATGTTAGATTCTCGGCTTAATTTAATAAGTCGAGAATCTAATTTTTTTAGGTATATATGAAACCTATATCTCTAAACATATACCTGGTTAGCTAATTAATAAACACATACTCTATTTATTTAATACATTTTATATATCTTCAAAATATATCTCTGCAACAGCAGATTTTCCTCGTAAAGTATTGGACAATACTATTAGAGTTAAAAAACATTTTGTGCTAAAAACTAAAAAAACTTTAGAACCAAGCCTGTTTGGTGTTTTTATCGAAGATAATAGCGTTTACTGTGGCATTCATTTAAGTGATATTAAATTACCGAGTAAATGCATTTTTTTAGGAGTTTTAAGAGAAACTCAAGTTATTTCAGTAACAGATAATCCTAGTATTTTCGCCGGAGATTACATTTTAGCAATAGCAACCCATCCGATGATGGTTCCCGCTCTCAAAGTGACTCTTAAAAAAATTCATTCTGTTTACTATTCCCTCAACAGTTGCTTATTGGAAGCTCGACTAACAGACAGTCAATCTGTTAATTCAGATTACCTAGACCTATCAAGTACTTTCAATTCCACATATTATTAGACAGATGGACATTTACTGAAGAAAAGTAGAAAACAGTTTGATCTGACGACATGAAGAAGAAAATATATTTTTGCCTCCTTAACTTTACTGAATCTGAGTTCGACTAACTAAAGGTTATTAATATGCATACTTCGGAGCTTTTCCGACTTTATGTATCCGCCCACAAAAATGTTCATCAGTCCACCCTGATTGAAGCTAACCTGTCTAAAGCAACACATAGTGACACAAAACCACATGACGGAGACATTCCCTTTGTAGCAGTGTTTTTGGCTCACATTTCCTTTATGATTGTTTGGGCAATTGTTGTTTTTCTAGTTTCATCTGTCTGCAAAGCACTAGAAGATCCCCCAGAAAATGCGGCGCCAGATAAAGATGAAATAGTAAGCATTAAAGATTTAGAGCAACATAACTGTAAAAAATGCCAATTTTTTAACAATAACTATTTTCTAAAGTGTGCAGTACATCCTACCACTGCTCTAACGAAACAAGCACTCAATTGTTCTGACTACAGCCCTAAATAGGTGAATTTATACCTATGCTGCTAATCTCCAGTATGCAAATTTGCAGTGGCAGATATTCTGGAAGCAGTTAGCCTGAAAATTTTAAAACTTTGTTTAAAGGTTAGAAAGTTCATTTGAAAAACCCAAACAAATTTTATGAAACAAAAAGAAACAGTATTTGTTATTCCGACTCATAGACTGAGAGATGTAGCACAGACCATCGAAAAGTATGATGAGAATTTCTGGGCAAATGGTCATGCTTTAAAAATTATCGTTTTTGACGATTCTAGCATTGCCAATCACGAGAAATATTATCCACTTTTAGAGCAGACTAAGACAGTCAATGATGTGTTTTATGTTGGGCCACAACAGAAAGAGCAATTTATTACATTTTTAAACGAAAGACTGCGCGATCGCAAGCTAGAATCACTAGTCAAAAACTTATTCCGACCTAGTTATGGCGGAAATCGCAACTTCACACTCATGTATACCCTTGGACATTTAATGGTTAGTGCAGATGACGATATGCGTCCAGATGCATTAATTGAAACTAGCCCAGAATCTTTATCTGGTGATGAAATATGCCGAGGAAAATTAATTAAATCTAATCAACAAGGTGGCTTCGTTCATAAATCTTTTGACTTACTCACGGCTTTTGGTGATGTTTTAGGTCAAAAAGCCAGTCATGTACCAGAAAACTTCGAGGCTGGAGAATTGGTACTTGATACAGCAATGGATTTAGAAACCAATACAACTAAAGGTTACTTTCGAGAAAACAGCCTTTTATTACAACAGGGGAGAGTCTTGAATAATGCGATCGTTAAGATTGCCCAAACTTTTCGCACAGGAACTAATGATATTGATACCCTTGATTTTATTCACATGTATCTCAATGATGAAAACCAAATTAGTCCCAATGACCTAAATGATTTTTATATTCTTACCAATTTTCGACCCGTGATTACTAACAAAAACTGGCGAATGGATTGTGGAGTCGCTGGATATGATAATCAGCTAGGTTTACCACCCTTTTTTCCAACTCGGCTCAGATTTGAGGATTATATCTACAGGATTTGGATACAGCAAGAAGGGATTGCAGCTGCACACGTTGATGCTGTCCAAAACCATATTAGAAATAACTATATGCGTAATCCTCTAGCTAGCGAACTATTTAATGAAGAAATATGTAGCTTGCTGAAAAAGAAGATTAAAAACAGTGTTTATCATCTTGACGATTTGGGAATCAAGTTTGATTACTCAGGCGAAGTCACTTTACAAGATTCTGAGGAAATCTTGGAAAAAATCTCTGCTATCCACAAGCAGGTAGTCAAAGCCTCAATCTCTACCCAGAATGAAGAACGTAAACTGTCACTTCAATTATTTGCTGAGAATTTATCGAGAGTATTTTATGGATTTGAACCAGACTTTTTTCAGCAAAATGTTTCCAGAATTATCGATGATGTTATTAGCCAATTTCACGGCTCTCTAGAAATATGGCCAACTCTAGTAGAAATCTGTTACTTTTATAAAGACAAAAAAGACCTACCACAAATCAGGGTTAAAAACAAGAAGGTAAAGTCTAGAAATGGCACAAAATCGAGCGAAATTCTTGTATAAATGTGACCTTTGGCAAACAAGCCATCATTCATCCAGTAAAGTTTTCTGAAACCCTTTCTTTTTGAAGATGTGCCTATAGAACTTAAGCCAGATCCCCGGCTTCTTCAAGAAGTCGGGGATCTAATTTTTCACGAATGATTTAGGATTGCTATATGTGCTAGTTAAGTAACTATGTATGCAAACGCTAATTATTGATAACTATGACTCTTATACATTTAATCTTTACCAGATGATTGCCGAGGTAAATGGGGAACTACCTCTAGTAATTTATAACGATCGCCTTAACTGGGATGAATTGAAAGAAATTGCATTTGACAACATTGTGATTTCACCTGGCCCCGGTCGTCCAGAAAGGTCAGAAGATTTTGGAGTCTGCCGACAGATAATTGAGAATGTGGATGTGCCCTTGCTGGGAGTTTGTTTGGGGCATCAAGGACTTGGCTACCTATATGGTGGCAGAGTAATTCATGCACCGGAAGTTCGACACGGCAGACTCAGTAAAATTTATCATAATAATTCAGAATTATTTCAAGGTATTCCTAATCAGTTTTCTGTGGTGCGTTATCATTCATTATTAGTTGCTGATGAACTACCTGAATGTTTAGAAAAAATTGCTTGGACTGAAGAAGGATTGGTGATGGGATTGCGTCATCGGCATTTACCTTTTTGGGGTGTGCAGTTTCACCCAGAGTCTATCTGTACAGAATATGGGCAAAGATTATTAGAAAACTTTCGAGATATTACGCAGCAATTTACAGAGAAATCGTCAATAAGTCCAGAAAAACAGTATCGGATTCGATATGGATCTGTTACTCCTACTGTAGATAAACCCTGCCTTCGCGCAGCGTCTCGTAGAGAAGAACAGAAAGAAAAATTTGAATTGTATACGCGCAAGTTAGATATCTGCCCAAATACAGAACAAATATTTGTGCAGTTGTTTGAGAATGCCTCCAATGCTTTTTGGTTAGATAGCAGCCGTGTGGAATTTGGTCTATCTCGCTTTTCATTTATGGGTGATGGAAGCGGGGTTAACAGTCTATTGGTACGATATAATACCGAAACGCAAGAAATCATCGTCACCCAGTCAGATACCGTAACTCGTCACACCGAAAGTATTTTTGAGTATTTGAAGCGAGAAATAGACTGTCGATCTTGTCAATCTGATGAGTTACCTTTTGATTTTAACTGTGGATTTGTGGGCTATTTTGGCTATGAACTTAAGGCGGAGTGTGGATCGTCATTGGTGCATTCTTCATCATTACCTGATGCAATTTTCTTACTTGCCGATCGCATGATTGCGATCGATCATCAAGAACAGTGTATTTATTTGCTGCAATTAATCAAAAAAGGACAAACAGAGCAGGTAGAAACTTGGTTTGATACTATTCAACAACAACTCGAAACTCTAGATCCTCTTTTTTCTCTTGTACCCCAAGACACTTATCAGCCAGTTAAGTTCCGTTTGAGTCGCACTTACCAAAATTACATTCAAGATATTCAGCAATGCTTAGACGAAATTCACGAAGGGGAAACTTATCAAGTTTGCCTGACTAATCAGCTGCATACCGATGCAACCCCCGATCCATTGACGTTCTATCGCACATTACGTAAAATCAATCCGGCTCCTTATTCTGCATTTTTACGCTTTGGTGAAATTGCGATCGCCTGCTCATCTCCAGAAAGGTTTTTACGGATCGATCGCCAAGGTTGGGTAGAAACTAAACCCATCAAGGGAACCCTACCACGAGGAGAAACCCCCGAAGCCGATTTCGTCCTCCGTGAGAAGCTACGCAACAGCGAAAAAGACCGAGCTGAAAATCTGATGATTGTCGATCTGTTACGCAATGATTTAGGACGAGTTTGTGAAGTTGGTAGCATCCACGTCCCAAAATTAATGGATGTGGAAACATACTCAACAGTACATCAGTTGGTAACAACGATACGCGGGCGATTACGTTCGGATTTACAAGCGGTGGATTGCGTGCAAGCTGCATTTCCCGGAGGATCGATGACTGGTGCGCCGAAAATCCGCACCATGCAAATTATCGATCGCTTAGAACAAGAGGCGCGGGGAATCTATTCAGGTGCGATCGGCTTTTTGGGGTTGAATGGTTCAGCCGATTTAAATATTGTGATTCGGACTGCTGTTTTGACTCCCAGTCAAACCTCCATTGGTATTGGTGGCGGAATTATAGCCCTTTCTGAGCCAGAGATGGAGTTTCAGGAAACGCTGCTTAAAGCCAAAGCCTTAATCGACGCTCTGCTTCTGACGATGCACGGAACATCTGAACCAGAAATGTATCCCATTTTGGGATTAGAAGCAACAACTGCCGATAGTTATGAAAAATTATCTGCCTAAATTAGGGGCTTAATCAAGCATTGAGATGTCTTTGGGGTCGCTATCCCAACACAAAACTGGCTACTATTAAAGATTATTTGCCGTTGGTAAAGATTTTTGATACTGATTTTCAAACTGTAAAGACGCGTTAGTGCAGCTGTAAGAAGTAAAATTTTGTGTCTTTACTAAAGATTTGAGGCTTAACTGAACAGTATTGATTTATCTGACTTCAGCAGGTTGGAGGTTCAAAATAATTAATAATCAATAATTACTAATTTGTCATCAAAACCTCATATATAAATACACTTTCTTGATTGAGGAATGAATTTAAAGACAAAAAGTAACTACCGCAGATCGGGATTAAAAACAAGAAGCTAAAGCCCATAAATAGCACAAAATCGAGCGAACTTACCCGATCAACTCAACCTTTGGCAAATGGCTTATTTGCCAAACGTGACGATTCCTTATCTGTAAAAAATTTCTTAGATATATAGCTTAATTAACAACAATCTGATAAGATTCCGAACAAGTAGAATAATCACTTATTCTCTTTTTCTTGAACCAACTGATTTTGGCTATTTTTTGGGAAAGGAAAATAAAAATGTCTCATCTATTGTGGAAAACTCTGGTACTAAGTCCAGTAGTTTTGGGAGTGACGGTGTTGGTTTCCGCTAAGGCTATAGCTGCTGCCGAAGTAGCAAGTTCTTCTGAAGATACAAAGCCAATAGCTGCTAGTGCTTCATCAATATTCATTCAAACAGAGCAACCAAAAGTTAATCAGCAATTGCTTGCCCAAAAGGCTGATGAAAATAAGGTTTTAGAAGAGGTTAATCGCTACAACAACGAAGGCAAGAACCAGAATTCATTGTCTCAAGTCACATCAGTTTCTCAATTTTCTGATGTACAACCGACTGATTGGGCATTCCAAGCTTTGCAATCCTTGGTTGAGCGCTACGGTTGTATTGCTGGATACCCAAATTCTACTTACCGAGGCAATCGGGCACTGACTCGTTATGAGTTTGCCGCAGGTTTGAATGCTTGTTTAGATCGAGTTAATGAACTAATTGCCACAGCAACAGCTGACTTGGTGACAAAACAGGATTTGGCGACTCTCCAGCGTTTGCAGGAGGAATTCTCAGCAGAACTGGCAACTCTACGCGGTCGAGTAGATTCTCTAGAAGCACGGACTGCGGAACTTGAAGCTAATCAGTTTTCCACTACCACAAAATTGGTGGGTGAAGCTATTTTTGCTGTTAGTGATATTTTTGGCAATAACACTGGCGATGCGAATAATACTGTCTTCCAAGATCGGGTACGTTTAGACTTGCAAACCAGCTTCACGGGTAAAGACGTTTTACACACCCGTCTTGCAGCCGGTAATGCACTATCCTTTACACAAGTAGGAAATGATGGTGTTGGAATCAATACTTCTGAAGGTATACAAACTTTTCAAATCGGCGCCACTGGTAACAACAGTGTGATTATCGACTGGCTGGCGTATTACGTACCCATAGGTCCAGCCCAAGTCTACTTTGCGGGCACCGGAGGTATTCATAGCGATTATGTTGCCACTAATAACCCTTACTTTGAAGACTATGATGGCGGTAATGGTGCTTTGTCTACCTTTGCTTCTGAAAGTCCGATTTATCGCATTGGTGGCGGTGCAGGTGCGGCACTGACTTTACCCTTTGGTAAGGGTGGCAGTTTTTTCAAACCAAGTTCGCTGACTATCGGCTACTTGGCATCAAATGCTGCTAATTCCGTGGCAAATCAAGGTTTATTAGAGGGTAACTATGCAGCCTTGGGACAATTGAACTTTAGTGTTGGCGATCGCTTATCTATAGCTGCTACCTACGTTCACGGTTATCATGGTGCTGGAAGTGGTAATTTATTCGATCTAGGTGGTGGTTTGGGTAGTACTATCCGCGTTGTAGGTACTAATCAAGCTAACACCCTAACTACCTTAAACGGATCTTCCAGTAATTCTTACGGTATAGAAGCAGCTTTTAGACCCAGCGACAAACTGTCAGTCAGTGGCTTCGTTTCTTACCACGATATCACAGGCTTTGGCGCTGGTGATGATTATCAAGCTTGGAGTTACGGTCTTGGAGTGGCCTTACCTGACCTCGGTAAAAAGGGTAACGTTTTAGGGATTTTTGCTGGTGCAGAACCTTATGCCCGTAACCGAGGCGGAGTTTTTGCTGGTACTGGTAATGATATACCTTATCACTTTGAAGGCTTTTACAAGTATCGCGTGTCAGATAATATCTCAATCACCCCTGGCGTAATCTGGTTGACCTCTCCTGGTCAAAACAGCAACAACGATGATGCAATTATCGGTACGCTGAGAACAACTTTCACCTTCTAAAGGTTTACGCAATTTGCTTTAGGGACGCATAACTATGCGTCCCTTTGAACTTCCGCCTTACGGTATTAGATTGAGGGCGTTCATAATTCATATCAGGCGTGAATTATAAATTTCAGGATTGACACAATTAGCCAAGCGATCGCCCCTTAATCCTGCGATTAAATTAGCGATCGCCATTGAAGCCATTTTTGAGCGCGTTTGACGGCTGGCGCTGCCAATATGCGGTGCAATAATTAAATTTTCTAAGGTTAACAACAGGCTATCGCTGGGAATCGGTTCGGGTTCAGTGACATCGACAGCCGCAGCCGCGATTTGACCGCTTGCAAGGGCGCGATACAGAGAATCTGGATCTACAATCGTTCCCCGCGCCGTGTTAATCAAAATAGCCGATCGCTTCATCAATTCAAATTGGCGATCGCTAATTAAATGATAAGTATCATCAGCCGATGGTGTATGCAGTGTTACGAAATCCGACTCTTGCAGTAAGTGTTCTAACGTAGCAAACTCCACACCTAAAGATTGTTCTAACTCTGGGCTGCATCGTTGCCTACTCGTATACAATATCTGCATTTCAAACCCTTTGGCACGACGAGCAACTGCTTGTCCAATCCGCCCAAAACCAACA
This sequence comes from Nostoc sp. DedSLP04, assembly GCF_034530775.1. Lineage (NCBI taxonomy): Bacteria > Bacillati > Cyanobacteriota > Cyanophyceae > Nostocales > Nostocaceae > Nostoc > Nostoc sp. DedSLP04. The sequence continues at coordinate 84,579 of NZ_JAVRCL010000017.1, forward strand.
ATCCCCAAGGTAGCGCCCGTAACATTTGGCCCCAATAACAAATCTGGTTCCCAAGTCTGCCACAAACCTGCACGAGTAAATCGATCTGCCTCCACTATTCGCCGTGCAGCTGCCATTAGTAATGCCCAGGCGAAATCTGCGGTAGCATCAGTTAACACCCCAGGAGTATTACCGACGGGAATTTTTCGTGCCGTAGCGGCGGCAATATCAATGTTATCGTAACCCACCGCCATTTGACTGATGACTTTGAGTTTCCCAGACTCGATGAGTTGGCGATCGATTTGGTCAGTCAGCAGACATAATAAACCATCTATTTCCTTAACTTTTTCTAGTAAAATTTCGTAGGGAGGGGGTTGACGTTCTGGCCAAACTTCCACCATCGCGAGCGATCGCAGTTGCTCTAATTCGATGGGTAGGCGACGAGTGACGAAGACTTTAGCTTGAAGCATAATTCTTGAACCTTTTATCTCCTCAAAGAGATATATTACTGGTTCATTTTGTCTTTGCTTAGTCTACCCTGAATATAGATGTTTATCCGTGGTGCTGTAGTACCAATTTATGACTAACTCAACTCCAATGGATGACGAGAAAAAGCTCCCCAAGAAGAAAGGTAAGTCGCTTCCTCCCAAGCTGATTATCTGGGTAGGAAAGTTTGTTTGGACGACTATGTGGCAGATAATGATGTCAAATCTTGCTCCTCGCAATCAGTCGGGAGCATATATTCGTCCTAATAGCCAGTTTCGCAAGTTCATCGGTACAGAATCAGGGAATCCACACCCACCAGCAACGGGGCGCTACAAACTCTATGTTGGGCTGGGCTGTCCTTGGGCGCATCGAACTTTGGTTGTGCGATCGCTCAAAAAACTCGAAGCGGTAATATCAGTATGTATCGTCTCTCCTTCGCCCATTGAAGGCGGTTGGATATTCAACGATGAAGTTGAAGGTTGTCGCACACTGGCTGAATTTTATCAAAAGGCAGAACCGGGCTACAGTGGACGCTCTACAGTACCAGTATTATGGGATAACCAAACAAAAGCGATCGTCAATAATGAGAGTTCAGAGATTATCGTCATGCTGAACTCTGAGTTTAACGAATTTGCCGACAATCCGACGCTAAATCTTTACCCAGAAGAACTTAAAGAGAAAATTGACTGGTGGAATGAAAAGATTTATCACACAGTAAATAACGGTGTATATCGCTGTGGCTTTGCCCAAAGTCAAGAAGCATACAATCAAGCCTGTAATGAACTGTTCGCAACTCTTGATGAGATTGAGATTGCATTGCAGACTAATCGCTATCTCTGCGGTGAACATCTGACACTTGCAGATGTGCGGTTATTTACGACATTATTTCGGTTTGATAGTGCCTACTATGGGCTGTTTAAATGCAATCGGCAGCGAATTCGAGACTATCAGAATCTCGGAGCTTATCTACGTGACTTGTATCAGCTTCCGGGTGTGGCTGATACTTGTGACGTAGAAAGCGTGAAGCGGGACTACTACGGAAACCTATTCCCACTCAACCCCGGCGGAATTATTCCCAATGGCCCTGATATGTCTTATCTTAATCAACCACACGATCGCGATCGCATTGGCAAGGTAAATGCTTCATGAACCAGATTAATCGAGTTGCAATTGTCGGTGGAACTCATGGCAATGAGTTTACAGGAGCCTACCTAATCCAGAAATTTGCTCAGTTTCCCGATTTAATTACTAGACCGAGTTTTGAGACAGTCACCCTGTTAGCAAATCCCAATGCTTTTGCCACCGGGAGACGATATGTTGAGAAAGATTTAAATCGCTGTTTTCTCAAGCAAGATTTAGAAGATCCAACTCTAAATAGTTACGAAGATTTGCAAGCTAAATTAATTCAGGATACCTTAGTATCAAATAAGGATAAACAAGCAGATTTCATTTTAGACTTGCACAGCAGTACAGCTAATATGGGTCTGACAATTATTCTTGATAACAGTCATCCTTTAAATTTAAAATTGGCTGCTTATCTAAGCAAAATTAATCCTTTAGTTAAGGTTTATCGCTGTTCTTTTAAATCAATTGCAGAAAACCCATTTGTAAATTCTCTGTGCGAATTAGGCTTTGCATTCGAGGTTGGCCCAATTGCCCAAGGAGTTTTAAAAGCAACACTGTTCCAACAAACAGAGGAACTTGTTTGCGCCCTTCTGGACTACCTAGAACAGTTTAACCAGGATAAAATTCCATCAAATAATGAAACCTTGATTCTCTATGACCATTTATCAGTTGTAGACTACCCAAAAAAACCGGATGGTACAATCTTTGGAATGATTCATCCAGAGCTTCAAGATAAGGATTATCAAGCTTTGAACCCAGGAGATCCAATTTTTATAACTTTTGACGATAAAACAATTGTTTATGAGGGAGGATCTACTGTTTGGCCAATTTTTATTAATGAGGCAGCTTACTACGAAAAGGGAATTGCCATGTGTTTAACCCAGAGGCAGCAAATCAACATCTAAGATGTGGATAAAGTTTTTGGATAATTGCTTTTGATCGAAGCGATGATAAAAATTGAAGATCAAAATTATTAATAACTTCATATATCTAGCGCAATTACTAAAAATTATTTATGTAAGTATATATATCTTAGTTATAATATATTAACGATCGGTAATTAAGGATCGGGGTAAAAAGTTGTCAAAAGGTTTGATAAAATCGATATCAAAGGAGCGTTGAGAAACTATTATCTAATTCATCGGTAATATTTTTTAGAAAAGCAAATATAAATCTAACCCACTAATCTAGGCAATGTCTATGAAATACTGCTTTGAAAGTAACTCTTTGTTTTAAAAAGGAGGAAATGCAAACATTCAGGCTTGAGGTTTATTCTAAACTCAGCCCTGAGTTGAACTATGGAACTTTACTGAGAAAATTTAAATTTAACAATATAATTTACGCTTTAAAGTCTAAATACTTGAACTCATAATGAAAATTAAGCAAAAAAGAAACAAACCAATAGCCAGTCTTTCTTTAGATTTAGATAATATTTGGTCTTATTTAAAAAATCAGGGCGCTCCGGGTTGGCAGACTTATCCTTCTTACTTGGATATCGCAGTACCTCGTTTCTTAGATATTCTCAAGCAATGGGATTTGACAATCACAGTATTCATTGTCGGTCAGGATGCAGCCCTAGAAAAGAATACTAAAGCAATACAAGCGATCGCTAGCGCCGGTCACGAAGTTGGTAACCATTCATTCTATCACGATCCTTGGCTACATCTGTATTCAGAGAATGAAATTGAAGAAGAGGTGGCACTTGCCGAAGAACATATCAAGCGCGTCACTCATCAGCATCCTATTGGCTTCCGGGGGCCAGGATACAGTTTTTCTCCAGCAGTATTGAAAGTTTTAGCACGACGGGGATACGAATATGATGCTTCGACTTTTCCTACATTTTTGGGGCCCATAGCACGAGCATATTATTTAATAACTTGTAAATTGAGCAAGGAAGAACGTAAAAAACGGGAAGCGCTGTTTGGCGGTTTTAAAGAGGGTTTGCAGCCTCTAAAACCTTACCAGTGGAAACTAGATAAGGATAAACTGACTGAGATTCCTGTTACTACCATGCCAATTTTTAAAGTGCCAATTCACTTCAGTTACATAATGTTTCTGAGTACATTTTCTTCGGAAGTGGCGTTACTCTACCTGCGAATTGCTCTGTGGCTGTGTAAAGTTACACGCGTCCAGCCTTCTTTGCTACTTCATCCTACAGACTTTGTAAGTCAAGAAGATGTACCAGAACTCTCATTCTTTCCTGGTATGAGTGTTCCTACTTACAAAAAGCTGGCAATAGTGAACAAAAGTTTAGAAATGATATCCAGTCAATTTAATGTTTTGACTGTTGGACAACACGCTAAATTTGCAGCCAATGCGCCGAAACTAACTATATTAGTGCCTCAAAAGAGGTAAAAATATCATCTATGCGATTATATTAAAAGAATTCAGAACTCAGAAGTCAGAATTCAGTTGTCGTAGGGATGCAGCATTGCTCATTGGTGTCAACTTTAGCTAAAAGCTAGTTTTAGGCTTTGGCCCTAAGTTGCAATGAGTATTGCTGTGCCCCTACCACATGGTATATTTACCTGAAAATAGCATCTATTGCATAACAAAATCTAATGCACTCAGAGTTAGCGCACCAGTAACAGTTGCAAATAGACCGCCACTACCAAAACCAGCCGCACTGCCATTTTGGTTATAAAATAACTCTCCACGAAAAGCATCGTAAATAATTTTCGCCGTGCTAGTTTCCCCATTAGAAATGATTTGAAAATCACTCTTGTTACTAAAACCTGTTCCAGCAGTTGAAGCGATTGCACTAAAGGTAGTTTTATCTAGGACAATCCGATCGCCTTGGGAATTGTTAAAGTCACTAATGGCATCTACATCAACAGCAGTCAGGCCAAAAACTGGATCAGTGTTGTAAACAAAAGAGTCGGCGCCAGCACCACCGACAAGAGTATCATTGCCAGCACCACCGACGAAAGTATCATTGCCATCACCGCTTCGCAATAGATCGTTACCACTCAAGCCATAGATAATGTCATTACCTCCTTGAGCATTAATCACATCGTTGGAGTTTTCAAAACCTGTGATGTTGTTATTCAGGTCATTGAGGAATGTGACTGTGTTTTTGTTAAACAAGCTAGTTTGAGTAGAGTTGGCATTGAAGACATCAAAGCTGTCGGTGATGTTGGTTTGCCCATCAAATAGGATATTGCCAATCGCAGGTGTTGCTCCAGAAGCAGGCAGATTATCGAGGCTTTCTAATTTGAAGTTTTGCAGAGTGACTTTGGTAGATGCCACATTTTCAAAGGTAACTTCTAAGTTGTTAGCATTTTGAGTTAATTGCAGATTTTGGGCAGTTAAACCCGAACCTGTAAATTGCAAGGTGTCTAAGGAGGCGATCGCTGCTGCTGTTGGATTTGTACCTTTACCAACGCCACCAAAATCGGTGATGGTGTCATTACCATCGCCAGGGCGAAATACAAATGTATCTTGACGGCTGTTGCCCGTCAAGGTATTATCACCAGGAGTTAACGTCTTATTAAGGAAATCATCACTGTTTATATTCGTTCCCCCAAACACCACATAGCTTTGCCCAGCACCAGAGTTGCCGTTGGCGTCGGCACCATCTGCCCCAATAATCAGGTCGTCAATGCCATCGTTGTTGATGTCCCCCGCATTGCTAACTGAGCCGCCTGAAGAGTCATATGCTGCAATGCCGTTAATTATAAAGCCATTAGTGCCATTCAGGTCAGGGTTAAGGGTGCCGCTACTACCCAGATTCGTCCCCCCAAACACTACATAGCTTTGCCCAGCACCAGAGTTGCCGTTGGCGATGGCATTAGATTCTCCAATAATCAGGTCGTCAACGCCATCGTTGTTGATGTCCCCCGCTTTGCTGAGTGAGTAGTATGGAAACTGAATATTAGCTTGAATTAAAAAGCCATTAGTGCCATCCAAAGAAGAGAGGTTGAGGATGCCGCCTCTACCCAGATTCGTTCCTCCAAACACCACATAACTTTTCGCAGCATCCTCAGCCACACCACCTTCTGCCCCAATAATCAAGTCGTCAATGCCATCATTGTTGATGTCTCCTGCATTGCTGACTGAGTTACCTAATCCGGCAATATCAGAAAAGCCGTTAATTAAAAAGCCATTAGTGCCATCCAAAGAAGAGAGGTTGAAGGTGCCGCCACTGCCCAGATTCGTCCCCCCAAACACTACATAACTTTTCCCAGCACCAGAATTAGCCTCGGAGTAGCCATTTTCTGCTGCCCCAATAATCAGGTCGTCAACGCCATCACCATTGATGTCCCCCGCATTGCTGACTGAGTTGCCTAAAACGTCACCTGCTGCAATGCCGTTAATCAAAAAGCCATTAGTGCCATCCAAAGAAGAGAGGTTGAAGGTACCGCCACTGCCGAGATTCGTTCCCCCAAACACTACATAGCTTTGCCCAACAATATATTCGCCGTTGCGGTTGGCACGACTTGCGCCAATAATCAGGTCCTCAACGCCATCGTTGTTGATGTCTCCCGCATTGCTGACTGAGTTGCCTAAAACGTCACCTGCTGCAATGCCGTTAATCAAAAAGCCATTAGTGCCATCCAAAGAAGAGAGGTTGAAGGTGCCGCCACTGCCCAGATTCGTCCCCCCAAAAACTACATAGCTTTGCCCAGCATTATCAATGCTGTTGGGGTCGGCACGATATGCTCCAATAATCAGGTCGTCAATGCCATCGTTGTTGATGTCGCCCGCATTGCTGACTGAGAAACCTGAGAAGTCATCTGCTGCAATGCCGTTAATTATAAAGCCATTAGTGCCATCTAAAGAAGAGAGGTTGAGGGTGCCGCCACTACCCAGATTCGTCCCCCCAAAAACTACATAGCTTTGCCCAGCACTTTGTTTGCCGTTGGGGTCGGCACCACCTGCCCCAATAATCAGGTCGTCAATACCATCACCGTTGATGTCCCCCGCATTGCTGACTGAGAAACCTGATGCGTCTTCTCCTGCAATGCCGTTAATGAAAAAGCCATTACTGCCATTCAAATCAGAGAGGTTGAGGCTACCGCCACTTCCCACATTGGTTCGCCCAAACACTACATAGCTTTGCCCAGCAGCAACGATACCGTTGGGTTCGGCAGAAGGTGCCCCAATAATCAGGTCGTCAATACCATCACCGTTGATGTCCCCCGCATTGCTGACTGAGAAACCTGATGCGTCTTCTCCTGCAATGCCGTTAATGAAAAAGCCATTACTGCCATTCAAATCAGAGAGGTTGAGGCTACCGCCACTTCCCACATTGGTTCGCCCAAACACTACATAGCTTTGCCCAGCAGCAACGATACCGTTGGGTTCGGCAGAAGGTGCCCCAATAATCAGGTCGTCAATACCATCACCGTTGATGTCCCCCGCATTGCTGACTGAGGAGCCTAGCTGGTCATCTGCTGTAATGCCGTTAATTATAAAGCCATTAGTGCCATTCAGGTCAGAGAGGTTAAGCAGGTTGAATGATGAATTAGCCATGATTTTCTCCTGTGTTTATTTGTTGTTAGTCAAGGAGTGGGCTTTAAAATTCTACGCTTGAAGTTCCATGTTCTAAGTAGAGGGGTATAGATGTATGCCCCGACACTTGCACAACAAAATCTGATGTGGTGAGACTGGGCGCACTATTAAAAACTGCAAATTGACCGCTACTTCCACAACCAGGTAGGCTTTGGGTTTGTAGAATAATCGCTCATTAATTTGTACAGTGCGTCAGTCCTAGTAATATCCAGCAGCTCAAGCACAGTGAGATTCTCAGGAATTTTACTGAACCAGTAGAACATTAAATTTTACTAATATATACATAAATATTGTCAGGATACTAAATATGTCAGATATGCCGCTTCAGTGCAAAAATTTAAAAGAGCAGGTTGAATCTATATTACAACTATTACAACAAGAACCAACGCTACGTTCCCAAGATATTACACCTGTACGAACTTCTTTAAGTAAAGCGATTTCTCCTAAGTTTGAAATTGTATTTGCGGGTGCGTTTAGTGCTGGAAAATCAATGCTAATCAATGCACTCTTAGAAAGGGAATTACTCTACAGTGCAGAGGGACACGCTACAGGTACAGAATGCAAAATCGAGTATGCAGAAGTAGATAAAGAACGTGTTGTTTTGACGTTTTTAAGTGAAGCAGAAATTCGAGAACAAGCAGTTTCTTTGTGTCAGCAACTAGGATTTAAAACAGTAGCTAATATCAACCAAGCTGAGGTAATTAACTTGCTACGTCAAGGTTCTGAAGCGATTATTCAACACGAAGGTGGTGAGAGTCAATCAGAACGTGCAAAACAGGCGAAGGCGTTAATGTTGTTGCTAGAGGGATATATCGCAAATAGCGATCGCATCAGCACGGTAACTAATGCTACATATTCAATGGAGCAATTTAACTTTTCCAATCTCAAGGAAGCTGCTGGATATGCGCGTCGTGGTAGTAATAGTGCCGTATTGAAGCGGATAGAATATTACTGTAATCATCCTTTACTACAAGATGGCAATGTCATTATTGACACACCTGGCATCGATGCGCCAGTAGAGAAAGACGCTCAACTAACTTATGCCAAAATTCAACATCCTGATACTTCGGCGGTGGTGTGTGTGCTAAAACCTGCTTCGGCGGGTGAGATGACAAAAGAAGAAACAGAACTTTTAGAATTAATGCGAGAGAATGGGGGAGTACGCGATCGCGTTTTCTATGTCTTCAACCGGATCGATGAAACTTGGTATAATACTCAGCTACGGCAACGATTAGACGATTTAATTAGTGGGCAATTTGCCAATTTTAGGAAGGTTTATAAAACCAGTGGATTATTAGGATTTTATGGCAGTCAGATTAAACAAACAAGTCCACAAGATAGATTTGGTTTAGATTCTGTTTTTGCAGAAAGTATTAAAGGTTTAGATGGTAAAGAAGAAACTCCACAATTTGTCTATGCGTTTAACAACTACTGTGTCAATTCAGGAAAGTTATCTTCCAGTAAATTCCGTGTTTCTGTGAACGGCTTTGAAACTCCAAATCAAAATTATGTGCGGATTCTGGGAGATTGGGGAAATGAATTGATTGAAAAGCTAATTCAAGATAGTGGAACTGAAGAATTTCGCACAGCTATTACTCGTTATCTTACCGAAGAAAAGCGTCCCCAATTATTTAAAAATCTTGCTGATGATTTGGAAGATGTTTGTATTAAGCTCAAAAAACATTATCAGAGTGTCCAACGCGATTTAGATAGTCAGCCCCAAGAAATTGAGACGATGAAGGCGCAAGAGTTGCAACACCTAAATCAACAACTACAACAAATTGGGAGAGAATTTAGCGAGCATATCAAAGAAGAAGTTAACCATGTAATTAATAATTCTTGTGATGCTTTTGAAGCAGATTTTAAGCAATTGCAATCACGAATGATTCGCCGCTTAGATGAATTGCTAGATACTTTTTCGGTAGCTTCTGCTTATCAACGTGCAACCATCAGCCATCCTCGCAATGCTACTGCACCTTTAATTGCTATTTTAGTAGAGGCATTTTATTACTTAGCAAATCAATTAGAAGATATTTTGGTTGAATCTTCTCAGCAAATAGTTGCAAATTATTTTCAGCGGTTGATTGAAAAGATTCGCAAGTCAGAATATTATCGCCAACTATATCGTTTATTAGATAATGATGGTGGTATTGAACAAGAGATCAGAATTTTAGAAAAAGGAGTTGCTCAAGCATTATTTAGTGCAGCTAGTGTGGAGTGCGATCGCTTTGTACGAGAAAGTCCTAGATTTTACGATGAAGGCACTTTTTCTATATATCAATTTCGCCAAACTTTATCACAAACTTCTCAAGGTTATGACGCTGAAAGTATCGTGGAAGCAGAACCAGCCATTAGGCAATTGTTGAAGTTAGATTTTGAACCAAAAGTTTCCCAAACTATTCGCAAATCTTTCCGTCAAACCATTAATCAAACCCTGAAAAGTCAGTTATTGCCAATGGCAGAACAGCAAGCAGATGAAATTTTGCAACAATACCCACAGGCACGTGCTTATTTAGAGAAAATATTAGAACAAGAAGCCGAAGAAAAAATTGCAAATAATCGCCGCTTGTTGAATATTGTTGAAGAAAATATTGCAGGATATAATTCGGCAGTTTCTAATATTAATAGTTGTTTACAGGCGATGCAATTATACGATCGTCTTTTGCCTGTCATTGGTGATTCATTTGCTACTGATGCTAAGTTCGCTAATAATGGATTTGTGATTTCAGATATGGTACAAAAGGTTTAATTTTATAGCAAGGGACTGGGGACGACTGGGTGAAAAGCCTTTTTGTGTCTAAGTTTTATCGTCTGTTGATGTCCTAACCACCAAGGCTTGTGCTATACATATCGCAATCCTATTTAATTTTTGAAAATTCGCGGTATCCAGATCCCCGGCTTCGTAAAAGTTGTCGGGGATCTAACTTTTTAGAATCCTAATCCCCAACAAAATAGTTATGAATATCAAGCGTCGGGAATTTCTTACAACCTGTGGGCTGGCTACGTTAGCCACTCAAATACCAACACTTACCGCCCAAGGTAAGCCATCTCTAAACACCATCCGCAAGCCGTCCCGCCTACAACCTGGCGATACCGTAGGATTGATTTCGCCTGCGGGTATCGTTGACGCTAAAGACATTGAAGCCGCACAGAAATCAATTTCACAGTTAGGGTTAAAAGTCAAGCTGGGGAAGCATATTTTAGATCGTTACGGCTATTTAGCGGGTAAAGACAGCGATCGCGCCCAGGATGTAAACTTGATGTTTAGCGATCGCACCATCAAAGCAATTATTCCTATGCGTGGTGGTTGGGGCTGCAATCGCATTTTACCTTTACTCAATTACTCGCTAATCCGCTCCCATCCAAAAATTATCATCGGGTATAGCGATATTACAACGTTGTTGTTGGCAATTAATGCCCGTAGTCAAATGGTTACTTTTCATGGGCCAGTTGCTACGTCTACCTGGAATCAATTTACAGTCGATTACTTCAAGCGCATCCTATTTAATGGTGAAGCGGTGACTATGCAAAATCTCAACCCTAGCGAAGTGCGGCTGGAGATAATCGCACCGGGAAAGGCGAGGGGTAAACTGGTGGGTGGAAACTTGTCAGTTCTATCAGCGATGGTAGGTTCACCTTACCTACCTACTTGGAACAAAAGCATTCTCTTTGTCGAAGAAGTTGACGAGGATGTTTATCGTATAGATAGGATGCTGACGCAATTAAAAACTGCTGGGATACTTAATCAAATTGCTGGCTTTATCTTTGGGCAATGCACTAAATGTAGTCTTGGAGATGAACCGTCATTTACATTAATGCAAGTATTGCAACAACACATACTTCCTTTAGGTATTCCTGCTTGGTACGGTTCAATGATTGGTCATATTAAGGATAAATTTACCTTGCCAATCGGTGTGGAAGTAGAAATAAATGCCGAACTTGGGACAATACGAATGTTAGAGGCAGCTGTTAGCCTTGTGTGAATGAGGCAGGAGGTTGGAATAAAAAATAGTGGCTCACATTTTATCTAAATTGCAAGCCACTAAATTGGAGATTTTGGTGTTCTTGACTATCTGTGCAAAAACCTGAAAACTCTTTCGCTCCCTTGCAGTCTTAATGATAAGTCTTTAACCGGACATGATATTACTTATGACGACCAAACCATTTAGAAGCGATCGCTCCTAAAGCTGCTCCAACCATTGGATTACTGAGAAACTTAAGAATTGCTGGTTGTTCAGCCATCACTTCGTGGAAGATGTCAGGATGGCTATGATATGTGAAAGATGCCACCTTGCTGAGATCATCTGCACTTATGTGGTTAGGGTTGTGGGTAGAAAGCCCCAAATCTCGCTCCAGATGGCGCTCGTCTAGACCTCTTTGCTTTAAGTGTTTGAAAAATGCCCGTGCAACATCATCACGCTCATTAGGCTTAATCTGAGCGATCGCCTTTTGGAGTTCTGGCTCCAGTTGGCTTGGTGGAATGCTGTTATGGTTGAAAGATTGACTAAACAATTGCCGACGTTGATCGTGAGATGAGCGCTGGGCAAAATCATCAAAATTTTGGTATTCCTGAGTTGGGTCAGATGAAACATCATCTAAAGACTCTGTATTACCATGAGCCAACTCGTTGAGAATTTCGCGTTTATACTTGTCACTGCTGCTCATTTTAAATGTCTCCTTTTTTTACTTGCAATCAACTAAATTAACTCAGATTTTCTCCAAAAAATGAGTCCCTATTTATACTCAACTTGCTGAGATTGCATATCATACTGAGCCGTCAAAATCAGTTTTTTGTCTGGTGCATACATCAAAACTTTTAAGTCTTGATTGGGGAAATTTTTGTGAAAACCTTGGAGTAAGGATTTTGCTAATGGTCGGACTTCGGTCGGACGAACTTGAGGCGCAATCACAACACCTAACTTATTGTTGTCACGTACATAAGCATCTTGGACAATTCCTTTGGCTGTGCTGACAACCCAGTTCCCAAAATCTTGACCCTGTACACTGTTACCGCGTGACAACAAGGCATAGTCGGCACTATAACTAGTTCCAGACGGTAATTGAGTTGGTTGTTTAGCTTGAACAGTACCACTACAGGCGGCAGTCGTTGTTAGTACTAATACCAAGGCTAAAGCTGTTAAAACCCGACGAAACTGTTGAATTATTTTCAATTTAACCACCTCATCTAAACTAATGACTCTTTTGGAATATCAATCTTGTGAAAGTAATTTTGAGTAGAAGTAGATAGAAAATCCACTCCTACTAACTCAAAAACAATGACCTTTGTAGTTTAAGTAGGTTAACAAGTGGTGGGGGTTTAAATTGCATAGCTTCTATCAAGCAGGGCGAATAGAACGCCTAAATCTAAATCCCCGTCACAAAAGGTAATTGCGTTAGCGACGTAGGAGCGTCATTGCGTTAGCGTAGCGGGGCGAAGCCCATTGCGAATTGTTTTAACCTCGGTCAATTTTATTCTCTATTCGAGTTCCATCAGTATCAACATCTAATTCTTCGCGTCGAATGGTTTCTTGAGCTTCAACGGTTTCTTTGTCTACAACTTTCTGCACTTTGACTTCTTCGCGCAAAAAAGCTTCCTTTCGGATGTCTGGAACTTCTTCATAGAGGTCTATATGCGCTACCTCGCCCTCGGAAAAGTCAGTCGCTTCAGCAGACACAACTTTGCCTGTGTCTTGAGAAGTCACTCGCTCAATCACGACTCGCTCTTTTTCCACCGGAACAGCAACTCTTGCAGTTTCGGTTTCAACATGCTTATTAATCGATACTTCTCCACTTTTTCGGCGCTGTTTATTAGCAACTAACCTTTCTTGGTAAAGTTTGAAGGTTTGGTCTTCGTGAGCGCTAACATCATACAGATCCGCGTCGTCTGCGTAGGTGTAGCTGTCAGGACTGGGAGTAGTGCGGCCAACTGTCGATCCAAGCGTAGCTGAACTTTCTACAGACGGTGTGCGATATCTTCCACGCACCTGTTCTTCATAGTCGTAGTCAAGGGTTGTATGCTCTTGATATTCAGGTAAATTTTCCGCTTGCTCTCTTGTTATACCAACGACATATACACGGTTTGCTGTAGAGTCAATACGCGATTTACCTACTGGTAGTAAGATTTTCTTGCCAAAAATCCAAAAGCCTATGTCAACAATTAAATAGCGGAACGCTCCTTGGTCATCTAGTACAGCATCATTTACTGTGCCAATCTTCTCATCAGTTCCTTGAACATACACACCCATTCCTTTGATGTCGTTACCTTCAAGAGTATTACGGTAGTCTTGATCAAATTCACTTATTTTTTGAAGTGGCATTATTTTATTCCCGAAACTATTGCTGTGTCTTTTTATAAATTACACAATTTAGTTTAAATACATCTTCTCTCCGAAGATTGACTTAAATTATCTGGATATTTAATCAATCGAAGTAATTAAATATATTTTCATAGCCCATAAGTATGATATAAAACAACATTTTAGTATTAAGTATTAGTAATTATAAAAATAATTTAAACTAACTTTTGTAAATAATGTGACTAGTTTCTAGCATTTATGTGACTAGTTTCTAGCAGTAAATTTCAAAACTAAAATTAGCTAAATCAATACATACTATCAAACCTGGCTAGTTTGATATATTTATTAACACCTTACACTTAAATCAAATATCCTCACATTATTAAAGATTTATTTGCTTAAGTTGTAATACTTGCTCCATCCCTCTTCTATAAGACAAAATCTATGCCAAAAGATTGATGAGAAGGAAATTTAAAAATGCCTAAATATTATTAAAGTCCTAACAAATTTGCAAATCAATATTTAGCTGTGCCGCTAAGGATTAAGAAATCTAGTTGCAAAGCAAGTGTTGCAAAAATTGATAATAATAAAGTGTAAACTTTAAAACTGCTCTCATTGCAGAAAATCAGGAGATAATTATGGACACAGAGTTACAGCAAGATCAGTACGTCGATACTGCCTCCCAAAACCAGATAAAAGCACTTAAAGGTTCAGAGTCTGGAAACCTGGCAATGTTGCCGCCCGCCTCGGAAAATGAAGAACAATGGCAAAAAATTGGTAGGCAGATTTCTATATTTTTGGCAAAAATACCTGAGTACATAGGTAGCTTCTACCAAGAATACAAATTGCTGATTATCAGCTTTGCGTTGCTTGTGATAACAGTTACGGCGCTAAGAATTTTTCTAGCGGTACTCAACGCCATAAATGATATTCCCCTAGTTTCTCCATTTCTCCAATTAATTGGACTTGGTTACACAATTTGGTTTACTTCCCGCTATTTGCTCAAAAATTCGACTCGGCAAGAACTAGCAGAAGAAATTCGCTTGCTTAAAAAACAAATTCTAGGCAGAGAAGAATCAGAGACTTTAAGCTAACTAAAGTATCGTGGCGGATACAGTGTATCTGAACTTTTGGTCAAGTAAAAAGCTAAATTTTGCTTGACCATTGTATAAAACTGTAGGCTCTTATACCATATCAGCTAAATTAGCCGGAAAAGAAAATGTATGATCGAGACAAATAGATTAGCTTCGCTGACAACAACAGTATTTCTTTCAACATTGCTAACAATCCCTCTGCTTTCTAGCTGCGGCGGAGGTTCCCAAAATGCTACGCAACCTCCAATTGACGATACTGTTGGGAGAAATTTAAATAATCGCGCCCCCGTAAATCAACCCCAAGCTAAAAGGGGATTAAGTACAGGGCAGAAAGTGGCAATCTTGGCAGGAGCTGCTGGACTTTACTACCTTTACAATCAGCGAAAGAATGCCCAAGGAGCGGGAGCGCAGGGGAAACACTACCTTTCTAAGAATGGGCGTGTTTATTATCGAGATGCTCAAAATCGCCCTGTCTGGGTAACACCGCCACAAGAGGGCATTCGTGTTCCAGAGGAGGAGGCACAACAATACCGGGACTTTCAAGGATATAACAACAGTCCCACAGGGCGAGACTTAAGGGGTTTGGGTGCAGGTACTGTTCCGACAAATTAATTTTTCTACAGATTATAAATAGATGGCGTTTAACCGTCATCCTATTTTTTAATAGAAACTTTTTTTGGATTTAAAGTTAATAATACTCATAAGTATAATATTAAGTATTATTATACTTTTTCACAAAAGTTTCTTTTAAAATTTTATACGAGTATATAGAGCTCTTATTTAATTGTTGAAAAGATTTTGACCTCTAATTTTTGTACAACAGGGTTTTGAGTCTCAGGATGCTTTCACAATTCAAACCGGAGTTTTATATACTAATAGTTATACTTTTATCAAAGGAAGAGTAACCTTTGATAGATGATTTTGAAAAAAAATAACAATTACTATATTGAAAGTAATTACTTTACCGTTGATAGTTTAGTGAAATCGCAGTTTAGGAGTCAAAAATGAATATATTAGAAAAAATTTTCGGTGGCGGTGAGGTTCCAGAAAATGACTACCGCAATTTTGTCAACCGCTATGAGCAAGGTTTACCTCATGAAGGATACTCAGATGAAGAAGTTTTAAACCGTTATCAGCAAGTATCTAGACAGTTACCTCCAGACCTTTATCAGGAATCTGCACAAGAAGCCTTTAGTCGGATGTCACCACAAGAGCGGATGCAGTTTGGTCGCTCTCTTCAACAGCAGACGCGCTCTTCAAACTTGAATTTTCCCGATCTAAACCAAGATGGTATAGACGATCGCTTTCAAGACCCAAATTATCTTGCTCAAACGACAGGCCGGGTTCACCAGCAACAACCAGATATACTCAGTCAAATTATGAGTGGTGCTGTGGGGAGCTTTACAGGTGGTCAAGGTGGTAACATTATGAGCAATCCATTAGCGAAGGGAGCGATGGCTGGTATCGCTGCCCTAGCTATGAAAAAGTTGATGCAAGGAGGCAACCAAGGAAATTACGGGCAGTATGGTAACGTCCGTCCAGCTAGCCAAGACCCCTACGGCGATCCGGCGGATTACGGACAGTATGGTAACGTCCGTCCAGCTAGCCAAGACCCCTACGGCGATCCGGCGGATTACAGGCAGTATGGTAACGTCCGCCCAGCTAGCGAAGACCCGTATGGAGATCCGGCTGACCAACAGTACCGTTAGTAACCTTAAGCAGCAAAGCTGCAATTCGTAATTACAATCAGTGAAAGCTTGAACTCATCACTGATAATTATGGTCAAGTAAAAATCAAATTTTTTTACTTGACCACTTTTTATTAGATTGGTATCACCTAGTAGAAAATCTTTTGCATTGTTAGCGATCGTTTAAAGCGACTCAAAGCGGCTGAGAGTTATATTCTAGCAAGGTCAATTAGAAGAAACTCAGGCTTTATTTATTTCATCATTGTAAATTACCTACGTGAGCAGCAAATTGGTAGTAGGAAAATGAAACACTTAGCAAAAACATTATATAGTAAACTTCTGCATCTATTTCACCAGGTTATAGGAATTACTATTTCCCGTAATCCAAATCAAAAAGAAACTAACGTTGCTCTTGATGAAGAATTTTTAGAAGACCCAACGACTCAATCATCAAAGCAAATTACTCTTCAAGACAGAGTTAATAAATCTGAGCAAAACTTAGAATTAAATTACCAGGATTCAGCAAAACCTCGGCAATTAAAAAAAGCTTCTTTATTTCCTGATAGTAAGACTAATGTTGCTGCATTGTCGCTAGTTTTGTATGGAGTTGCCGAAGTATTATCTCAAAAAATGAATCTGTCATGGAAAGGTCAAGTAAATAATACTTTTAGTTATGAAAGAGAAGCTGAAACTGGAAAAGGAAAAATCTTTTACTATGTGACAGATAATCCCGAAACTCCACAACCAGAAACACTCGCAGAAGAGGCAGCTTTAGTTGTTATAAACGAATTCGATCCAAGGGCGTGTGCTATTCACCTGATTTACTGTGCCTTAGTAGCTAGCCTAGATAAACCTTGGTCAGGCAATTTTGTAATTGATGACAAGCAACTACTTGAATATACAGGGCTTGTGAAACGCAGGGATTTATGCAAGCATGAAAAATTGAGTATTTTGTACTCCTTGCTACGGCAACCTGCCCAAGTACTAGCTTGTATTGCATCGCCTAAACAGGGTAAAGCTGGAGCTTTTACTGTTGCTGATTTAAAGATTTGGGACATCAGCATAATACGAGATTTTGAAACAGATAAAACTGGCAATAACAAACTAGTGGGTTTAAAGGTGATAGGTCAAGCTGGAGTATGGACAAAATACTTCCTCAATAAATCTAAATATCACTACCACACTGGAATTATTACCAAGAAAACCGTACAGAAACTATTTAGTATTGGTAAACAAAATGCTGGCGCGGCTAGAATGCTAGTTTGGCTAACCTTCCAAATCAAATCGGAATTCCAAGATTGTGTAATGGGCAAGACTCTGATGGAGATTGCTTACGGTGCAGACAAAGTGTCAACGGCAGAGCAAGACAGACAGCTTAGACGGCAAATGGCTGATGATTTGGAAACTGACTTGAAAGTTGTCAAAGAAGCTGGATGGCAAGCAGAACTCGAAACAGGCCCAGCTTGGTTAACAAGCAGCAAAACTGCTAAAAGACCTATAGGTTACTGGAATCAAATACTCAATTCTAGATGGCGTTTTCATTTACCAGCAGAAGTACAGGAACGCTTGACTGTGGACTCGAATCAGCTGAGTGCAAACAATATCCAGCCTCTATCAGGTAATGTCATTAGAGGAGCGAGAAAAGCAAAAGGCTGGTCTAGAGCATTTTTCGCTACAACGATGGAGAAAAGCGTTTCCTGGGTTGATGCAGTCGAGACGGGTACACGTCAGGTTTCTCAAAAGGACTTGCCTAAGTTGCTCAATACATTGGAACTACACCTTAACAGGTATTGATTTCAACTAAACTTTTCTTGTTTCTCTGAGGTAATTATTGCTACGTATTATTACTCGTTGCAACTGTGTCGGGAGAAACGTTAAGTTTTTCCATGACGTGAAAAGTTAGTGTTTATCTAAGGTTTCGGCAAAAGGCAGTATTCGTCATGCTTCCTGCCTCTGTTGTTAATATTTTGATAGACAGTATGCATTTCTCCTCGCTATGTTACGCCTAACAGAAGTAAAGCTCCCGCTCGATCATCCTGAAGATGAGATCAAGACTGCCATCCTGAAAAAGCTGCAAATCACGGACGAAGATTTGATTAGCTATTCCATCTTCAAGCGTAGCTACGATGCCCGTAAGAAAGGAGAGATTACCCTTGTTTATATTTTGGATGTAGAAACGACTCAGGAAACTCATCTACTCAAGCGCCTGAAAAAAGATCCTCATGTGACGATCGCGCCAGACATGAGTTATCGCCCAGTGGCACAAGCACCAAGCAATTTGACGATTCGCCCCATCGTGATTGGTACTGGGCCTTGTGGCTTATTTGCGGGTTTGATGCTGGCGCAAATGGGCTTTCGTCCGATCGTTTTAGAACGTGGCAAACAAGTTCGCGATCGCACTGCTGATACTTTTGGCTTTTGGAAGAAAAAATCAGACTTCAACCCCGAATCTAATGCCCAGTTTGGCGAAGGTGGCGCGGGTACATTCTCCGATGGCAAACTCTACAGTCAAGTCAAAGATCCTCAGCATTATGGACGCAAGGTACTAACCGAACTCGTCAATGCGGGAGCCTCACCAGAAATTCTTTATATCAACAAACCGCACATCGGCACTTTCAAACTGGTGGGAATCGTCCAAAGTATGCGTGCCAAAATCGAATCCCTCGGTGGTGAAATTCGCTTTCAAAGCCTAGTGGAAGATATCAACATCGAAAATGGACAGGTGCGTGGAGTCACCCTCGCCAGTGGGGAATATATCGCCAGCGATTATGTGGTTCTGGCGGTAGGTCATAGCGCCCGTGATACCTTCCAAATGCTATTTAATCGTGGAGTTTACATAGAGCCGAAACCATTTTCTATCGGCTTTCGAGTCGAACATCCCCAGTATCTCATTGACCAATGTCGTTTCGGCGCTCAAGCTGGTCATAAGCTTTTAGGTGCTGCTGATTACAAACTGGTTCACCACTGCCAAAATGGTCGTTCCGTCTATAGTTTTTGTATGTGTCCGGGGGGCTTGGTGGTTGCAGCTACATCAGAACCGGGGCGAGTCGTCACCAATGGGATGAGCCAATACTCTCGCAATGAACGCAATGCCAATAGTGCGATCGTTGTCGGCATCACCCCCGAAGATTATCCGGGGAACGCTTTGGCAGGAATTGACTTTCAACGGCGCTTGGAAGAACGAGCATTTGAATTGGGCGGTGGAACTTATGAAGCTCCAGGGCAGTTGGTGGGAGACTTTCTCAACCATCGCCCCTCTACAGCATTTGGCACAGTTAAACCGTCTTATACACCTGGGGTACATTTGGGTGATTTGAGTGAGAGTTTACCAGATTATGCGATCGCAGCCATTCGTGAAGCACTTCCCGCTTTTGACAAACAAATTAAAGGATTTGCAATGGACGATGCCGTGTTGACTGGGGTGGAAACCCGCACGTCATCACCGATTCGGATTAAACGCAAAGAGGATTATCAAAGTTTAAATACCGTCGGTCTTTATCCAGCTGGTGAAGGCGCGGGATATGCAGGGGGAATTCTCTCGGCTGGTATCGATGGTATTAAAGTGGCGGAGGCGGTAGCTTTAAGTATTTTGAAAAATTGCAATTAGTAAAATCTAAAATAGTGAATGCGATGCCTACGGTGGTAAACTACTCAGTCTCAGCATCCGATTTTGAGTTGAAAGGAAGTTTCTAAATGAAGTTGTATTGCAGGTACTATTACAACAATTAACAACTTAATTTCAGTCGAACTTTATCCAGCAAATAGACATATACCTGCTTCTACAACTAATTGGCTTACTGAGTAGACCTCTTGGCATTTGTGCTTTTTGCACTCTTGGGGAAAAGGGACTCATCTTTATTGGGGAAAGGGACAATACAGAACCTTTTCCCGACAAATGCAATAAGTCTAGTATAGATATTCCTGATTTGTACAGAAATCACTTCTATATTGGACTAGACCTAATGTCATTTTTAGTCAATGCATTAAGTGCATTTATAATAGCTTGATTTAACTATTGATAAGTTCTGGCAGCTTGCGAACGTAATACGAATTATTTAGCCTTGGGTGTTTTTATTATTATTTGTACCCCCTGAACGTTTACAATTAATTTCATCGCAACCTAACTAATGCCTCACACATTTACAGGTGTGAATTTGCATGTAAACTCCCCATTCACAGGGAACATTAATTTCATGGCAACAGAATTATAGTAATAATGAACAAATTCAAATATTTTTCCATCTTATTTTTATCTATCGTTTTGATGGACGGAGCGACTATAAAGATTTCTGCCCAAGCTGCTGGAACTAAAGTTTTAGTAACGGCTCAAAACGAATCTCTCAACAAATCTGATATTGACAAAGTTATCGCTTTTTACGAATGGGTCTTTTCAGGAAAATTCACTAGCGAGCAGCGTAATGAATATCACTCAATAAAATTAAATGAGTTTCGCAAAGACCCAGATGGAACTAGAAAAAGCATTGACAATCTAATTTCCAATTATACACAAGCTCTTGCTAAGACCGAAGAGGAACAAAGCCGGATTCGGCAGGCTTTTAACGGAGAATTTGTAGGGCAATTACGAAGTTTACCGAATGATGCGGAAGCTAAACTTTTGCTGTCTGTTTACGATAGCGCCCACGCGGGCGAAACTGCTTCAAATGATACTGATGATTCATCTGGTAGCGTTGGAGAGATTTCGTCGTTAGTTGGAAAATGGGTTTGGACGCGTACTGGAAACAGTGCTATAAGTACGAATGGTACATATATCGGATCGAACGGTTCGCGTTTCACTTATCAATTTTTGCCGAACGGAACGGTCGAATTTACAGGAATAATGAACGTAATGAACGGCAGCTGCAACCAGCAAATTTTCCAATCTCGAAAAGGAAAAGCCAGTCTGAGCGGCAGTACGATGACAATTAACTGGTCTCCAGCAACTTTCACTCGTGACTTTTCGTGCGACAGAGCGAATAACTACACGAAAACTTTGCCTGCGGAAAACGAAACTTATCAGGTGAAATTCAAAACCGATCTAGGTCAGAAACAGCTTTGTCTGATCGGCAAGGATGAAACCTGTTTCAGCCCGACAAATTAGGCCAAATGACAAAGCCAGCTTTATTTGTTTACTCAAGCAGCTAGATTTGAACGCACCACCAACTAAGCTTGTGGCTCATGTCAATTTTAATATCAAGCCCCACCTAGATACTTTCGAGGTAGGGCTTTTATTTTTATGTCTGGAGTCGATATGCAATCATGCCTCAAGCGCGATGGCGTACACGCCCTTTCCGGTGGCGATCGCAGTGTAGAATTTATCCGATTGTTAAAGCTGGTTCTTCACAGAAGTTAAATAGGGCTGACTCTGTTTCTGATTCATCTTCAAATACAGCAGAGATGTACCATTCACAGGGCGAATCATTCGTATATTCAGCCCAAGCAATTGTTACTGTTTCACCCGATGGAATCCCTGAGTCACTCAAGGTAAATGAAGCCCACTCTTCATCATCGACAGATACCCACAACTCTGTAATTGCTTGTTCGGTATCATTGGTAACGGTAAAGGTGAATTGGTCTGACATAAATAGCCTTGCCTTTTAGCTATAAATAAATTGCAGGTTGTCAGTCACCGATTATACTGCCACTTTTTTAAAGCGTTGTCATGCAAACTCCCACAATATAGATTCAGGAATAGTTTCAATCTTTTTTTGACTAAATTTAATTTTGTTAAAGAGTATTAAAAATATCACAGGTAAGACGCGATGAATCGCCGTCTCTACAATAATTTATCGCGTCTTTACGATCTAACAGAAATAGTTGAGAGCGATCGCTTCCCCAAATAGGCGCAGTCAGGGCGTTTCACAGGCTGTCCCTAACTTCTTCGAGCAACTTCTCTAAAAGGGACATGTTAATTCTAATATCAAGCTGCACTTAGATACTTTTTAGGTAGGGCTTTTGTTTTTATGTCTGGAGTCAATATGCAATCATGTATCAAGCGCGATGGCGTACACGCCCTTTCCGGTGGCGATCGCAGTGCAGAATTTATTTGATTGTTAAATCTGGTTCTTTACAGAAGTTAAATAAGGCTGACTCAGTTTCTGATTCATCTTCAAATACAGCAGAGATGTACCATTCACAAGGCGAACCATTCGTATATTCAGCCCAAGCAATTGTTGCTGTTTCACCTGCTGGAATCCCTAACTCACCCAAGTTAAACGAAGCCCACTCTTTATCATCTACAGATACCCACAACTCTGTAATTGCCAATTCAGTTTTATTGGTAACGGTAAAGGTGAATTGGTCTGACATAAATAGCCTTGCCTTCTAACGATAAATAAATTGCAGATTGTCAGTCATTGATTATACTGCCACTTGTTTCAAAAGTTGTTACACTAACTGCTAAAATATAGACTTAGACATAGTTTCAAGTTTGTTTGACTTAATTTAAATTTCTTAAAGAGTATTAAAAATATCACCGATTCAGATTGAGTTTATCGAGATAGCCAATGCCATGCAACAGCAGATTTAGGTCGCGGTTCTTACAAACTCCAATAATACAGCACATCCCCAGTGTCACAAAATTTTCAGGCAATGTATTTTTTACTCAGCAGAAGTAGTTGAGAGCGATCGCCTTTAACATACTACAAACCGACAATTTTCTTAATACAACTCATATTTCATTAACTGACAAGGCAGCGTTCCGTTGTACACCGCAATTCGCTGGGATGATTTTAGTCCAATCGATTGAGACAGTTCCTTGTTGCCACTGAGGACAAAGGCAGTCCAGCCTTTGAAACGTTGTTTCAGCACATCGCCTAAAAGTTTGTAAAATGCTCCTAGATCGCTATCTCGCCCCAGCCGTTCGCCATAAGGTGGATTGCAGAATAAAATCCCACTATCTGCGGGGGCGACAACATCGGCAAGTTCCATTTGAGAAAACCATACATGGTTATCAACGCCGCAATTTTGAGCATTGTTAATCGCTTGCTCGATTATATTTTCATCGCGATCGCTTCCCCAAATAGGTGCGCTCAGGCTATCAAGTTGGCTGTCTTTAGCTTCTTGGAGCAGCTTTTCTAAAAGGGGCAGGTCAAAATCGAGCCAATTTTCAAATCCAAAGGATTCGCGAAACAGTCCTGGTGCGATATTTAGTGCCTTTAAGCAAGCTTCTAGGGGTAAAGTGCCAGATCCACACAGAGGATCGTAGAACATCTGGTTTGGTTGCCAACTTGAAAGTTGAATCAGGGCAGCAGCGAGAGATTCCTTCAGAGGGGCTACTCCCACCGCCGGACGGTAGCCTCGGCGATGCAGACTATTTCCCGAACTGTCGAGTTTAACGGTACAAAAGTCGCGTTCAATATGAACATTAACCCGCACATCTGGTTCATGAAGCTCTACATTTGAACGCTCGCCCAGATTTTCTTTTTGTTGGTCAACGATCGCATTTTTCACCTGAAGAGATGTGAAGTGGCTGTGGTTGAGGCGATCGTTTTTGCCCGTGACATTCACCGCCAGCGTCATATCTGGCGTCAGATAGTTTTGCCAATCGATAGTTTGGATACCGCGATAGAGATCCTTGGCATCAAGGCATGGAAACTCATCGATATTCACCAAGATTCGGAACGGCAGCCTAGCCCAGAGATTGACGCGATAAAGTAAAGTGCGATCGCCCTCAAAGGCTACACCGCAAAACCCCGGCTCTACGGAATGGGCACCCAGTTGCTCTAACTCCTGAGCCGCAAGGGTTTCTAATCCGCGAGCAACCGTTGCAAAATACTGATTCATCCTCTAATCCAAAGCATTATCTTCACTGCTCACCCATTGACGCACTTTAGCTTAACTTATATCTGGTGACATTCTCTCTGGTTAAGTCTGCAACTATAACTTTAAGTAGGGTAGAGGCAGGAGTCAGAACACAGCAAATATTTTTTCAAAGAGATTATATTTTCTTCAGTTTAAGTACTATCTTAAATCAATTAACCCTGCTAATATCAAGCTGAAATAGCATTCAGGCACTTTGCAATACAACCCATGAATAAAAATAGTCAGAGGGAAAAACTGTGAGTTTAGTATCTGATATTATTCTGCTGCAAGACTTAACATCGTCATCTGACGAGAATTTAGTCCAGCTGAAAACCGTACTTCCGGCGACAGTAAATCGCTTAACCAACCCGGCATTAGCAAATATATTTGGTGATGACCTGAAATTTGGTATTGCCTCTTTCAAGGATAAGCCACTTGCGCCTTTTGGAGGTTACGCTGACTATGTATATCAACCAGAAGTCACTTTGACAAATAATGTCACAACAATTAAAGACAAAATCTTTAACTTTCAAGCTTTTGGTGGCAATGATGGGCCAGAATCACAATTATTTGCACTCTTGTTCGCAGCTTTAAATAGCGGCAGTCTTGGTTACAGAGTAGGTTCATTTCGTGTTATTCTAATAGCCACCGATGGTACTTATCACGTTGCCGGCGATCGCGCAGCAGTTCTTCCCAGTGATACTATTGCCAATAATGGAGATGGAATAGCTGATGCTTTTGAAGATTATCCACAGGTCGGACAAGTAAAAACTGCGCTAGAAGCAAATAACATTATTCCAATTTTTCTAACTACGAGTAATGTTGCAGCCAATTACGAGACACTAGTTACCCAGCTTGGTCGAGGTAGCGTACTAACTCTTGGTTCTACAAGTGAAAATCTTGCTGATGTCATAAAAGAGGCAGTTGCTCGAGCTAGAAATGCGATCGGTACTGATGTCACTACAACCAAGGGAGACGATACCTTTAGTAGAGCGGATTTTTCGGCTGGCGATAAAGTTATTTTTGCTGGGGATGGTGATGACAGTATTTCGCTTTCTGGGGTTATTGGTAATCATTACATTGATGGGGGGGCAGGTTCTGACATCCTTTTTGGTGGAGCTGGTGCAGACAAAATAGATGGGGGTAGTGGTGACGACAACCTTCTGGGGGGCAGAGGTGATGATATTCTTTTTGGCAGTAGTGGAAAAGATATTCTGAGCGGGAATCAAGGGAACGATTACCTACAGGGAGATAGTGGGGATGACTTACTAGAAGGAGGCGCTGGTTCAGATAAGTTTGCATTTGCAACAGGATCGAAGTTTAATATTAGGGAACTCGGAGTTGATGTTATTAGTGACTTCAATCCTGAGCAAGACAAGATCCAACTATCTAAATCTACCTTTACAGCTCTAAGTAACTCGGTCTTTCCGACTCAATTAGATTCCGCAGACTTTGCCACAGTGACAAACGATACTTTAGCTGCAAGTAGTAGTGCAGCGATCGTTTATAATAGCGCAAATGGTAGTCTCTTTTATAACCCTAATGGTTCGGCGGATGATTTTGCTGAGATTAATTCCGGGGGTAAATTTGCACAATTGGATGCTACCTCTTTTCCTGCTCTAACTACCGCTAGTTTTGAGGTAGTTTTTTAAGGTTTGTGTTTGATTTAGAGTCCTGCATTTTGTAACCCATCTACCTGAAAACTGCTTTCACAAAAAAAGAGGCGATCGCCAGAAGCAAATTAAACGATATATTTTCAAGATGCCTCTGCTTACCTCAATAGACTACTATCTATTTGAACTATTTTAAAAAGTGAGAGCCTCCCAGATAAATAAATTGAACTAAGATTAATCTATATTTTTCTAAAATCAATCATTGTCTGCCGATAAGTATCTGGCAAACCTGTATCAAAACACTTGCCTTTAACAACATATCCTGTCATTCCCTCTTCCTGACGCAATTGTTCAAGACAAGATGTTAACTGAAATTCACCTCGTTCTCGGAAATTTTGGTTGATATGTTCTGCGAGAAAGTCAAAAATTTTCGGCGTTAGTAAATATAAGCCAAATATACATAAAAAATTATTTTCTGACATTCCTTCTACACGTAAATGCTGTTGTGCATACTCAATAGTCGGTTTCTCATACAGTTGTCTAACTGACAAAATCGAGTTTAACTCTTGCCAAACCCCTGTTACACACCCAGCTTGATGAATAATTTCTGCTGGCATTGTAGTTAAGCCAACAACGTTTTGATTAACTTGTTCATAAACATCTAAAACTTGACTAGCACAAGACTTTTCAATGTCAGATGCATAAATATGGTCACCCAACATGAGCAAAAACGGCTCATTTTGTACCCAATCCTTGGCACAAAATACTGCATGACCATAGCCTAATTGTTCCTCTTGTAACAAAATGGTAATTCTGCTACCTAAATCTTCGAGATATCGGCTATATTCTTGATTTTGTGGTGAAAGTTTCTCTAAAAGCTCTTTTTTGGGTGGGTTTTTCAAGAAATCTGCAAATATTTCTTTGTCATCTGGCTGCACCACAATCCCTACTTCTGTAATTCCAGCACTAATTGCCTCTTCAATAATTGCAAGAATCACAGGTTTTGCCCTACCATCTCGATCGATAATCGGGAAAAGTTCTTTTTTGACAACTTTAGTAGCTGGAAACAAACGAGTACCGAAACCAGCTACCGGAATTACAGCTTTTCTAACTTTATTTTTTTGCATAAACAGTTCGTCACCCCAACTTCTCAAACAATTCTGCCAATACCACATTAGAAAACAAAAACCCTTGGGGATCGATCAAACGCAATCTTCCCTGTGCAACTTCCACCCAACCTTTTTCAAAATACAATTGCAAACACCGACAAATCTCCTCCACCTTCTCTTCGCCAAATGCCTCTACCAACGCCGCCAAACTCAAACCTTCTGCCAAACGCAACCCCAACATTAACGTTTCTAACAATACTTCCTTTGGGGGGGTTACATCACAATCAATTACACCCCCAGCTTGTACCCACTGGTAATATTCCTTAGTTTTACGCGGACGAGTGAAGCGTTTCCCCTGAACATAACTCGCCGCACCCATGCCAAAGCCATAATAAGGACGGTTTTCCCAATACACTCGATTATGCCGACACTGATAACCAGGTTGAGCGTAATTGGAAATTTCATAATGCTCATAACCTGCACTAGTTAAAACCTGCTGCCCCATCTGGTACATTTTGACTGTGGCTTCATCCGTAGGCAAAGGAGTATCGCCAGGTTTGTAATAACGACCAAAGGCTGTACCTGGTTCGATGGTAAGATCGTAAATGGAAATGTGAGTGGGTACTATCGCCACGGCTTTTTCTAAGGAATCTTGCCATTGATCTAAAGACTGATGCGGCAACCCAGAAATTAAGTCTAAGCTAAATACGGGAATCTCGACTTGGTGGATTAGTTCCACAGCTGCAAAAATATCTTCAACTGAGTGCGATCGCCCCGCCCTTTGCAATAATTCTGATTGAAAGGCTTGTACGCCCAAACTTACCCGGTTCACGCCTGCATTGCGATAGCCTGCTATGTGGGCTAAATCAAAGGTACCTGGGTCAATTTCCATAGAAATCTCTGCCCCAGACGCAATCCCAAAATGCTTCTGTAGCTCTGTCAGTATTCGTTGTAGCTGCTCTACTGAGAGCAGCGAAGGAGTACCACCACCGAAGAAAATTGTCTTCAAAGGTTGACCAAATGCTGGTGTAATGGCAATTTCTTGACATAGCACCTCAACATATTGGGAGATAGTACCAGATGTTTCGCCCCGCAAGCGATCGCCCACAACAGATACCGGGAAATCACAATAAAAACAGCGCCGTCTGCAAAAGGGAATATGCACATAAGCAGAACTCGCAATTCCAGAAATACTAAATGTTTTACTCATTTTGAGAAAAGTTTTAAGTGAATCCAACTGCGAATTAGAGACAATGAAAATGAGATAAGAATTCAGGAGTCAGGAGTCAAAAGCCAGAATAATTGTCAAATCAAGCGTGTAATGACTTCTTGATTTTATTAAACTTATTAAGTTTAGGTATCAAAGTCTTCTTAATTCTGACTTTTAGATTCTGGATTCTGAATTCTTACAAAATAAGTAGTTTATTTACAAGTTTTTGTCTTTTTACAACAAAACAATGAAAAATATTAAGATAAAAACCTTTAGTTATAATAATTGCAGATATTGTCAGCCTAAAACCTTAGTGTAAGTCAATGTTGATAGGTTTATCTTACCGATAAAATAAAAAATACTTAACTTTATCGGTTAACACAGTTACAGGAAAACAAGACAACCATGCTTGACGCCATTATTATTTTCTCATTTATCCTAGCAGCGTCGGGAATAGGGTTCTAC
The DNA here is from genome assembly GCF_034530775.1 of Nostoc sp. DedSLP04. Lineage (NCBI taxonomy): Bacteria > Bacillati > Cyanobacteriota > Cyanophyceae > Nostocales > Nostocaceae > Nostoc > Nostoc sp. DedSLP04. The sequence continues at coordinate 112,957 of NZ_JAVRCL010000017.1, forward strand.
AGCATTGAACTACTACCCAATGGGGCGCTAGATCAGGTAACGAATCTAGAAGCTTTACGCTTAGTTGTTGCCGTCTTTGCCGCTATTATTGGTGGTGCGATCGGGCTGAGTTTCCAGACGACATATCGTCGCCTAGAATCACAAGTCAAAGAAATGCCTCTGGAAGCGATCTTAACTCGTGCCATTGGCTTAGTGATTGGGCTATTACTAGCCAACCTGATGCTAGCCCCACTATTTTTGCTCCCGATCCCGGCGGATTTTGGATTTATTAAGCCATTGGTGGCAGTTGTCGGTAGTATCATCCTCTCCGTCACTGGCATGAATTTGGCAGACACCCACGGGCGAGGCTTATTGCGGTTCATTAATCCCAACACCGTTGAATCGATGGTAGTGGAAGGAACATTAAAACCAGCCAATACCAAAGTTCTAGATACTAGCTGTATTATTGATGGTCGTATTGAAGCCTTACTAGAAACAGGGTTTTTAGAAGGGCAAATTCTCGTACCGCAGTTTGTCTTGCAAGAACTTCAACAAGTAGCGGATGCTAGCAAAGACCAAAAGCGGGTGCGGGGAAGGAGAGGACTAGAAATTCTCAATCGTATTAAGGAAGATTATCCCGATCGCATCCTAATTAATACAATTGACTACGAAGATATTCCCACAGTGGATGCCAAGTTAGTACGCTTCGCCCAAGAAATTAGCGGCACACTGCTAACCAACGACTACAACTTGTCTAAAGTCGCCAGTGTTCAGAAAGTACCTGTTTTGAATGTGAATGATTTAGTGAATGCCGTCCGTCCCAGTTATTTACCTGGCGACAACCTGGATTTAAAAATCCTCAAGGAAGGCAAAGAACCCAGTCAAGGCATTGGCTACCTAGATGACGGCACAATGGTAGTTGTTGAAGAAGGTAGCAGTTATGTGGGTGGTGAACTGCGAGTAGTAGTTACCAGTGCTTTACAAACTACAGCAGGAAGAATGATTTTTGCTAAACCCCAAGCTTCAGCATTGGCGTGAAACAATGGGATGTTTGTTCAATTCGAGTGACACTTGCTAATCGGTGCAGTTAACCTGCACCGATTATTTATTGATTGGACTCACGAGACTCATTTACCTGTAAATACTGTAACTGCTCAATTGATAACCCTGTCACCCTGCCGATCGCCTCTAATGGCATACCAGTACTAAATAGATTTCTTGCCACTTCGAGTAACGCTTCAGCCTTACCTTCGGCCTTACCTTCGGCCTTACCTTCGGCCTTACCTTCGGCCTTACCTTCGGCCTTACCTTCAGCCTTGCCTTCAGCTTTACCTTCTTGTAGAATGTCTTGATAAATCGCTGACTCGCGCATAATATCTGACCTCAAAACTCGTTTAATAACCTCTTTATCTAATATTAAACCAGCTAAAATCGCTGTAGAAGCAGCAATATTGCTTTGAGTTCTTAATTCTGTAATCCCGTTAATTTCCCGTGCAACTTCGGTAAGTATAACTTCTGGATCGATTGTATTGCTTAAGACCGCTAAAGGTAAGAGTCCAGGTGTTCTCAAAAATACTTCTGTAGGTTGTTCCCAAAGTCTGATAACTGCAAATTCATGTCGTGTCCCAGGAATTGTAAATGTATTTTGTTGCACCAAATTTGAATTTGTTTGCTTGAGGTAAATTACAACTTGATGCATTGCTTTGTCTGGAAAGCGGCGATATGCTCGTAATCGATAGTCAATCATCCGAAAAGGAATTTCTGCATCGACTTGGGTTTGAAATTCCAAATGCAATATGCTTTGCTCCGACTGCAACAGAATTAGAGCATCAGCCCGAATCGGTTCGAGAGATAATTCTTTTGGACTTAGTTCTGTTAAATTAATAGATTCGCCTAATAACCATGTAGCGAAGTCACTGGAGAAGTTCTCAACTAAAAACTTGCAGATATTGTCAAACATCTGAATTAGTGTAGTTGGTGCAGATGGGTTCGCATGATGCTAGAAACCTATCTAATACATTGTTTGTATATTGTGTTCGACTATATGCCCATAATTCTATCAAACTAAAGTCTGCGGCTACACAAACAGAGTTATAGATTAGCAGGCTAATTATCTTGTGGTCATTTACACAAACATCATATAACTAAAAGTGACTTTTATTTTAGGGTTGATTTGTTGATTGCGTACATACCAAGTTTCGCAGCGTCGTTTTTTATAATTTATACGGCTTAAAGGTGCTAAGAGCGCAAAAGCGTTAATCCCAAAATATACAGTTGCAGTATTGATTATTCCTATACTAAAACCTGCAACCGATCTCGATCTGGTAGACGACTACGAACTACTGCTATATATTTTGTAAATGGGACAGGATGCTTAACATACGATAATAGTGCTATGCCTTTGTAGTTAAAAATTTTAATAAACCACGAAGGCTTTAAAAAATCACAAAGCCGACTTTTGCAACACAACCGTATTTGATGGCTAAATCAATTGTTTCAACAAAACGGCTCGGCAGTCAGTTAATCCACTGGTTGCTTGAAGAAAACCGACAAGAGAAAAAAGGGCCTTACCGCAAGGAAGAAGCACATCGCCAGCATTCTTGGTGGCAGGTGATGTGCTTGACTGGTGTAGATTATTTCTCTACCCTTGGTTATCAACCTGGGATTGCAGCACTGGCAGCTGGCGCTCTTTCTCCTATAGCTACCTTGATTCTGGTTTTGCTGACGCTGTTTGGAGCGTTGCCAATCTATCGACGCATTGCTGCCGAAAGCCCTCATGGTGAAGGGTCGATCGCAATGTTAGAGCATTTACTTTCCTGGTGGCAAGGCAAATTACTTGTACTGTGCTTACTTGGGTTTGTGGCAACTGACTTTATTATTACTATTACTTTGTCAGCTGCTGATGCCACAGCCCATATCGTCGAAAATCCGCTGACACCACATTGGCTTCACAATCAGACGATCGCAGTTACCCTGATATTAGTTGCACTACTAGGTGCAGTCTTCTTGAAAGGTTTCCGAGAAGCCATTGGGATTGCAGTAGTTTTGGTGGGAGCTTATTTGCTGTTAAACTTGATTGTCGTTGGCCTTGGTGTGTATCAGATATTAAATCACACAGAAACGATCCCGAATTGGCAAACTGCACTTTTTGCACGCCATTCTAACCCTTTGATGCTAATCGGCATCTCTTTGATCATCTTCCCTAAACTCGCGCTGGGATTGTCAGGTTTTGAGACAGGTGTTACCGTTATGCCCCTGGTTAAAGGTAGCAGTAACAGCACTTCGCAGCATCCCAAAGGGCGGATTCGGAATACACGCAAGTTGCTCACCACTGCTGCTCTAATTATGAGCTTCTTTTTGCTTACCACCAGTTTTATAACCACTCTATTGATTCCACCCGCAGAATTTGCATCGGGGGGCAAAGCTAACGGACGGGCCCTTGCTTATTTGGCACATTTGTATTTGGGCAATGGCTTTGGCACAATTTACGATTTAAGTACTATTTCTATTTTGTGGTTTGCAGGTGCATCTGCAATGGCAGGGCTATTAAATATCGTGCCTCGCTACCTACCACGCTATGGCATGGCGCCCAATTGGGCACGAGTAACCCGACCTTTGGTGTTAGTCTACACAGCGATCGCTTTTGTTGTGACAATTATCTTCAAAGCAAGTGTAGAAGCCCAAGGTGGGGCTTATGCAACTGGTGTGCTGGTGTTGATCACCTCAGCCGCCTTTGCCGTCACCTTATCAGCCCACCGTCACCGACAGAAGCGGGCCAGACTAGTTTTTGGCATCATTACACTGTTATTTTTATATACCACTATTGTCAATATCATCGAAAGACCAGAAGGGATTAGGATTGCTGGGTTTTTCATCGGTGCGATCATTTTTACCTCGCTGGTTTCTCGTGTTTGGCGTTCAACAGAACTACGAGCAGAGCGAATTGAAATTGACGAACTTGCTAGGCAATTCTTTGCCGAAGATAGCCAGGGAACAATACGACTGATTGCAAATCGCTTGAATACAGGCGATGTCCTAGAGTATTTTATGAAAGAGAAAGAGGTACGCGAAGACAATCATATTCCACTCAACGATCCAATTCTGTTTCTAGAAATCCATGTATCCGATGCTTCGGAATTTGCGGATGTAATCGTAGTAAAAGGGGTGCAAGTTGGCGATTATCGCATCCTCCGGGCTGAAAGTGCAGCAGTACCGAATGCGATCGCAGCTTTACTACTTTACATTCGCGACCAAACTGGTAAGATTCCCCATGCTTACTTCGGCTGGGTTGAGGGAAATCCCATACAATACCTATTGCGTTTTATCTTGTTTGGCGAAGGTGACATTGCTGTAGTTACCCGTGAAGTACTGCGTCGGGCTGAAAAGAATCCCCAGATGCGACCTGGTATTCATGTTGGGGGTTGATTGAGGAGTGCTGAGTGCTGTTAGCGGAAAGCTAAGGTTTAGCCCGTGCTGAGTGCTGAGTGCGATTATTACTTTTTTACTCAGTACTCGTTACTCAGCACTCAGCACTGTTTCGGTGATAGAAGTAGCGATCGCAGCTTTTACCTCAAATTGGAAGAAATTGCCTTAAAATTTATGTAAATATGAGTCGCTCAATCTAAGATTAACTTTAAAATTATTTCACTTTTTAGAATGCCAGACGCGGAAAAGTTTTACAACCAGCTGGCTAATCACAAGCTGCTGCATCGGCAAGTTAGTAAAAAGGCAAAATCTTCGCTAGTAGCCAGTCAAGAAGAAGGAATGGTGCTTCACTTGCCTGATGGCACTATCCAGGCTTGCAATGCCGCTAGCGATCGCATTTTGGGACTGACCGCCCAACAGCTTGTGGGGCAAAATTTGCTCGATCCCAAGTGGCAATTTATTCATGAAGATGGTTCTCCTTTACTCAGTGAAACTCACCCTGCGAGGGTTACTCAAAATACAGGTAAACCTTGCTTAAATGTGGTGTGTGGCTTTTATAAGCCAAATGGTGAGCTAGTCTGGCTATTGTTTTCCTCGCAACCTCTGTTTAAAACTGAAGGAAGCAATCTGTATGCGATCGTGACAACTTTTTCGGATATTACGGAATCTAAGCACGCTCAATCAGAGGAAGACTGTAATTGCGAACAAGATACTCAACGATTTAATGCAGATGAATTTCAAATACTGTGGGATAGTCATCGTCTGTTTCAACAAATTGCTGGCACTCTTCCGGGGATAATCTACATTTATGACCTAATTGAGCAGCGAAATTCTTACGTTAATTACGAAATTGCTCAAGGTTGGGGCTATACACCAGCAGAAATCCAGGCGATGGGAAAGGAGTTATTTACTCAACTTCTACACCCTGAAGATTTGGCTCGACTCCCTAGCTATTTGGAACAATTTAATTCTGCTTATCAGGGTGAAGTCCTCAGCTTTGAATACCGAATTCGACACGCTAATGGAGAGTGGCGCTGGTTTTGTAGCTATGACACTGTGCACAGCAGAACTGCTGATGGATTGCCGCAATATCTTTTGGGGATCGCTTTTGATATTACAGAGCGACGACACATAGAAATTTCTTTGCGGCAAAGTAACGAAAGGTTTGAGCTAGCAGCGGCGGCGGTTAATTGCCTAATCTATGACTGGGAGATTGGCAGAAATACTGTGGAAAGAACTCAGGGTCTAACCGAGGTTTTTGGCTACACCCAACAAGAAACAGAACCTACTTTCCAGTGGTGGCAAGAACGCATTCATCCCGATGACCAACAAAGAGTTAACGACCAATTCATGGCTAGTATGGCCAATGGAAACCGTTATCGGATTGAGTATCGCGTGCGTCACCAGGATGGCCGCTATTTGTGGGTGGTAGATCAGGGGTTTGCAGTCCGGGATGAAAATGCTCAGGTGGTTAGGGTAGTTGGTGCGAGTACTGATATTACCGAACAGCAAGCTGCTAATTGGGAACGTCAAAAAATTGAAACAAATTTGCGCGAGAGTGAAGAACGGATTCGGTTGGCCACTAATGCTGCTGAACTGGGTATGTGGTTTTGGAATATCACTACTAACGAGGTAATTTGGACAGAGAAATGTTATCAACTGTTTGGAGTGTCCCTAGAAGCCGAAATCAGCTTTGAGATTTTCCTCAACTGTGTACATCCAGAAGACCGCCAATGCATTCATGAAGCCATCGCCCGCTCTCTTGAAGAAAAAGTTGACTGTGACATCGAATACCGCACCCTTTGGCCTGATGGTAGTATTCATTGGATTGCTGCTAAAGGTCGCGTCTTTTATGATGCCGAGGGTAAGCCAGTACGAATGATGGGTACTACCCAGGATATTACCCAACGCAAACAGGTAGAAAATGATTTGCGCCAGCGCGAAACTCAATTAAGGCGGTTAGTTGATTCCAACATTATTGGCATTATGTTCGCCACTCCTGATTACATTACTGAGGCGAACGAGGCTTTTTTAGAAATGGTGGGTTATACGCGAGAGGAACTATTAACGGCTAAGATACGCAGACAAGATATCACCCCACCTGAATATCATGCTCTCGATCGGCAGGGGCTAGAACAACTTTTAACGGTTGGGCTATTTACTCCTTTTGAAAAAGAATACATCCGTAAGGATGGTTCCCGTATTCCCATACTAATTGGTGGTGCTTTGGTGGAGCGAGATCCAGCGTCTTGGATCTGTTTTATTCTAGACCTAACCCCCAGAAAGCAATTAGAAAAGGCACTTAGGCAACAAGCAGAGGAACTCAAACAGGCAAACCGGAATAAAGATGAGTTTCTCGCTATTCTCTCTCACGAATTGCGATCGCCCCTCAACCCGATTTTAGGGTGGTCATCGCTACTCAAAAGCCGCAAATTTGATGAAGTGACTACAAATCGTGCTTTAGAAACCATCGAAAGAAATGCTCAATTGCAGATTCAATTAATTGATGAGTTGCTGGATGTCTCCCGAATTATTCGCGGTAAGTTAAACCTGACTTTTGCCACTGTTAACTTAGTAGCTGTAATTGATGCTGCATTAGAAACAGTCCGGTTAATTGCCGAAACTAAATCTATCCAGATTAAAGTACAGGTTGACCCCAATGTTGGTAAAGTGTTAGGCGATTATAATCGCTTACAGCAAGTTGTCGGGAATTTACTCTCGAACGCAGTCAAGTTTACTCCCTCTCGTGGTTCAGTCGAAGTCAGCTTATCATTGAGTAATGAATTAACTTCTCCCTCAGCATTAATTCAAGTTAAAGATACAGGCCAAGGTATTTCCCCAGAGTTTCTACCCCAAGTATTTGAATATTTTCGTCAAGCTGATAGCAGCACAACCAGGACATTCGGCGGACTGGGACTGGGATTAGCAATAGTTCGTCACTTAGTAGAGTTGCATGGTGGTACTGTAAAAGCAGCCAGTCCAGGAATTGGACAGGGAGCAGTTTTTACTGTCAGACTGCCCGTGATGAAGGAAAGTGACGGTTCAGAGAAAGCAGGAGGAGCGGGGGAGAAATTTAACTCGTCAGTTCTGCGTGGACTACGGGTCTTAATTGTTGATGACGATCTTGACACACGGGAGTTTTTGCACTTCTTGCTACAACAGAATGGGGCGTTGATAACTGCCGCAGCATCGGTAAAAGAGGCGCTTAAAATTATAGCACAGGCTGTACCTAATTTATTAATCAGTGATTTAGGAATGCCAGAAATGGATGGCTACAGCTTGATTAAGATGCTTAGAGCCATGCCTAAAGAGGAGGGCGGGGAAATTCCGGCGATCGCTCTTACCGCCTATGCTAAAGAAAGCGATCGCGATCGAGTTTTAGCGGCTGGTTTTCAGAAACATATTGCCAAACCAGTACAACCAACTGAATTACTCACCTCAATTGCAGATTTGCTAGGGCAAAATCATCGCTAAAACTCTATTTCTGTTCATTGGATTTTAGGCTCAACTGAACTGTATTGGGTTATAAATAATACACTATTCATCAAGCTTAAATCTCAATCGACTTAACCATGACCAAGAAAGATTTGCTTCGCAACCAAATTTTCACGCTGGAAAATATTCTTTCGCCAGCAGAATGCGCTGAATATATTAGACTTATCCGAAAATGGTAAATGTATACGGCAAAGGAATTTCAGCG
>NZ_JAVRCL010000018.1:0-67877 GCF_034530775.1 Nostoc sp. DedSLP04
AATTTTTATTTCTGTATCATTTTTCCATAACTTTTGTTTTAAGGACATGTCTATTCCCTAGCAGAAATTTTCTGTTGCACCCAAGCCCGAAAAGCACGGGTAGTAGCAATTTCCCCATTCTTCTTCGCTTCTTGGATAAACCGAGGAATCTCCTTGACCGACACAGGTGCAAAAGTAGGGCTGGTTTCGACTTCTGAGTATTGCCCACCTGCAAGCGTGTAGACTCGCAACACACTGCCGTTATAGCGCCAAAATTCAGGGACTTCCATTGCAGCATAAAGCTTAAGTTTGTCTATTGCAGACCTGGAATATTCCACTTCCAGCACCAGGTCAGGGGGCGGGTCGATAGCTATGTCAATATTTTCTTTATCTCGAACTAGCGCTTCATTTTGAATGTAGTAGCTACTATCTGGCTCGGCTCCTCGCTGCAAATCATCCCGCGTTAAAGTTAATGAACCAGCGCGTCTAATTTCCCAGCCCAACTCTTCGCACAGGACACCAACAAAAACTTCTATTAAGCGATTTGAGTTCTCGTGCGGCATTTGTGGGGTCATAATTTCTATCGTTCCACTGTCATAAGCCAGTCGGGAATTACGATCTGAACCCATTTCAGCCAGCATGGTTTTAAATGTCTGCCAGCTAATGTTTTGGAGTATAACCCGATTTTCTGCGGATGTTGTTATTGCCACCATAGTTCAGTTCTTTGCAACAAAACTTTTTCCAGTACTGTATCCCTACGAACCTTTTACCAAATTCGTTGTATATTGAGTACAAAATCAGGTAAAACATTTTCGCCGGAAATAGTTTGAGGATATTTTAAAACTTCCACATCTTGTCCTGGACGATAAATTTCTACTTCCTGTTTTTTTCGGTTAATCAACCAACCTAGACGACAACCATTTTCGATATACTCTTGCATCTTGTTCTGAGTTTTTTTCAAGCTGTCATTAGGCGAAAGTATCTCAATTACAAAATCAGGACATAGGGGAATAAATTTTTCTTTTTGTTCTTTAGTCAAAGCATCCCAACGAGATTTTTCCACCCAAGAAACATCTGGAGAACGGTCAGCCCCGGATGGTAAAGTAAATCCAGTTGATGAATCAAAAACTTCGCCCAATTGATTTTGGTCGTTCCAAAACCATATTTGAGCGTTAATAGTAGAATTACTTTTTCCTGTTTCTCCTCCCGTAGGTAGTATTATAATCAACTCTCCTTCCGCATTGCGTTCTAATTTTAAATCTGGGTTTTCTTCACACAATTGATAAAATTGCTCTCTTGTCAGTTGAATTACAGAATTGAGGTTTAATGTAAGTGCTGTCATCAGAGTATTTACCTTTTTGTTAGCTAACTGGCTACAAATCTTCAGTTAAAGTTTTTTAACGAAAATTATAAATAACGTTTTCCCAATGGGGTTTTATTTGCAAAGTTTTTCACACAAAGAAATTCAACAAAATCTAAAACTTACTCTTGTTTATCTTGTGGAAGAAAGTGCCACTTTGTTAATAACTCTTATTCTGAAATCATTAGTATTTACCCATTACTATTACTTTTATTGTAATTGGGTATTTTTATTGTAGAATAACGTTTAAATTTAATCCTACTTGCGAACAAGAAGATCCTCGACTTCTTTAAGAAGTCGAGGATCTGAGCCTTTAGCAGAAATGACTCACTTACTCGTTATCTTTAATTATCTGCCAGGAACCTTCAACCCCCGACGCTCAAGGATTTGCCGCACTTCTGGGCTAGGGGCGTAGTTATAGCCGTAGGAGGAGTTCTCAGAGTCATCCATAATCTGAGGTGTAAGCAACACAATCACCTCTTGACGCTGGTTTTGTCGGTTTGTACTTCTAAATAACGAACCAATCAGTGGAAGATCGCCTAAGATAGGAATTTTGGAGACAGCTGTCCGATCTTGGTCTTGAATAATACCACTTAGGATTAGTGTCTGACCATCTCGTAAGCGAATTAAGCCAGAAGTAAGAGAGCGCTCAGACACTAAAATAATTTGTCCATTTCCTGTATTTGCTGGGGCGGAAGGAGCGCTGACAGTAGGGGCAACCGATAAAGAAACGAACCCATTATCGTCAATCCGCTCAATTTTTACACTCAAGGTTAAGCCAACTTTTTGTTTCTCAATTGTTCTTTCTGTCCTAGAACCACCAGAAGTATCAGTTGTTTCAAGGGTTATATTTCCCACTACTTCTTGAGTCAGATTGACCAGAGCCTGCTGACCTTCTTGCACAATTAAGGTTGGGTCAGTCAAAATCTTGGCATTGCCATTTGTCACTTGAGCTTGCAAACTGGCGAGAAGACTTTTGGTAAATGTTATTGGCTTTGCAACAGTGCTAAAGACATCATTCACGATCGGTGTACTAGTCAAGCTAGTTCTTACTTCATCACTAGTAGCTGGTCTTTTACCTCCAAAATTCAGAGAGGCGATACCACCATCATTGCTAAAGTAATTGTTACCAACCCCAAAAGAAAAGCTAGTGTTGTAGTCTTGAATGTTCGAGAGGTTGACATCAATAATCTTGACGTTGACTACCACTTGACGACGGCGGATATCAAGCTGAGTTAGTTGAGCCATCGCAATCTCAATCAGTCTAGGAGGGCCAATTAAGGTCAGGGAATTGGTGCGCTCGTCTCCTAATGCTTGTAAACCTCTTAATAATGGACTAGAGTCTTTAAAATCAACGCGTAGAGGTTGAACTTGGGTTTCCGTGGTCGTCTGAGTTTGGGTGATGGGGGCAGCCGCATTACCTACAGCTACCGCACTAACGCTAGTAACTTGTCGTTCGCGGCTGACGGCACTTTCTGCTCCCAAAGCGACCAAAAAATTCAGGGCGACTCCTACCGTAACCTGATTGAGCCGCATACTACGCATAACCATATCACGGGTCGCATTAGGTAGTTTAGCCCCGACAAAAACTGTACGACCACTACGGTTAGCTTCTAAACCGCTGAGGCGCAAAACGTAGTTAAATACATCTTGCACTGGCTCATTTTCTATATCTAGCGAGATTGTTTGAGAAACTGCTGGTGCATTAGTACCGCCACCTGGCTGACCTCCACCACCTTGCTCACCTCCTACGTAAGCCAAGTTCAAACCGGCAGCACGAGCAAGCAATGACAAAACCTCACGTACTGGGGCATCTCGCAGTACTAGACGAGGTACACGTTCCTGAGTTGCTAAGTCAACGGTACTAGGAGAAGCATCAGTAGCAGAAATAGCAATATCTCCCACTGGTGGGGCGACGGCTCGAGGTAAGAACGGTGGAGCCTGACTCACAGGTTGACCTGGCCCAGCAGCTTGTGCAGGTTGTCCGTCAATGGTGACTTCCGGGTTAGGAACGAGAACACCTGGATTTTGACCAGGTTGGGCTGGAGTTGTAACAGGTGGTGCTGTGGATGTTGGGGTTGTTGGGGCTGTTGGCGTTGGCACTGATGCTGTAGAGCCTGTTGAAGGGCTAAAGCTGAGTGTAATTCCATTTGGCGATCGCATCACGGGTTGACTGCCAGGTGCATTGTTGCTCCCAGTTACCGTTACCCGAATACTATTAGCATCAAGCTGACTAACTTCAACAGAGGTAATTCCTGGTGCTGGGTTATCTTGACGAAAGCTATTACCTTGTGGTAATCGTAATTGAGTGTTGATAACATCAGCGATTAAAGCCTTGCCTCTTTTTGTAGTGAAAACTTGGGCGCGCGACCCGGAAGAAGTTTTCAAAGCAACGCTAATTCCACCATTAACTGTATTTAACTGGACATTAGTAACTTGACTAATTTGTGCCCAAACTGGTTGAGCTGCCAAAAATACAAAAGCAGCAGTAGCTAAAATAAAACTATTACCGTGAAGCTGTTTCACAGTTCATTCCTCACCTTATAAAACCTTGTTTACAAACAATTTTGAGTAGGCGCTTAGAAACCACACGCCAATTGCTTATGGGGTTTCACCATTGGCGCTAGCATCTCTTTTTTGGAGAAGATCGCGTTGGCTTAACTACACGAGACTTTGCCCACCTACCCTGCCAGAAGACCAAGGGCGAAAGTGAGTTTCAAAATCCTCAATTATTTCCTTAGTGTGTGGGAAGGGTTTGTCTACGCTTGTGTAGCCGCGAATTCTATTATTCGTCCTAGCTCTAATTTGACTACTTTTTCGGGGCAGCTTTCGCTGCTGCGGCAATTTCTTCTGGACTAAGTGGCATCAATACCTGTAACTGGAATGATGTATTAATCGCTGCTGGGCCTACCTGCATCGGCGTTTTATCTAATGGGGATCTTGTCTCTGCTGGAGCCAAAGTTGCTTGATAATCTTTAACTATTAACAAAGGTTGTAACCGCTCAATGTTACGAATTATCGATTGTGTTTGTTCATAAGTTGCTGTAATCTCAGCGCTGATAGTACTGCGTTGCAGCTTGCCGTCAACCCCTAGTCCTAGACTTCCATCGGTAATCGGTTCTGGTTTTTGGGAAATCGGCACATATCTCTTCAGTTTGGCTCTTACTGCATTAATAGAAGTTGCGCTATTGCCAGACTCAATTAAGCGGTTCAAATCCAACAGTAATGTATCTAAGGTTTTTTCGTTAGCAAATAAACTTAAAACCTGAACTTTTTGCTGCTTTGCCTGTGCTAGTTCGTCTTTAACTTTGTCAATCTGTTTAATATTGGCTTTTTTTTGCTCAATTTGCGCTTGCAGTTCAGAGCTTTTGGCTTGCTGCTGCTGATAGCTTTCCCAAGCTGGCATCAGCAGGTTTAAAAATATATAAGCTGCTCCCGCTAAACCAACTACCCCTACCAAGATCCCAATAATTTTTGGTGTGAAGGCAATACCAAATACTACGGGTGCGCCTGGCGTTGCTTGATCGAATTCCCCACCTTGTTCGGAAAAATTTAAATCATCACTCAGCGTCATTTTGAAATGACTCCTGTTTGTTGCATATTACGAATTCGAGTTACTAATCCCACTGTGCCTTTTTTTTCCAACTCTCGAATTAATTCCGACGCTGGAACGTCGTTCATGCTCGATTGAATAGTGTATTTAACTACTTGAGGTGGCTTAATTACGACATTATTAGAAGATTGACTCGCACTTGATGTTAAGGGAGCATCTACTAATGCTGCTGTCACAATTCTGGTTTCTGTGGACTTCAAAAACTGAGACTGTTGTAAACTCAATAAGAAATCATTGACATCATTAAAGGAACGAGCCAATCCGTTAATTTCTAATCCCCCTGCGGGATTATTTGGTGGCTGACCTGCCGCTACTGCAATGGGTGGGATTTGCTTGATATTCTCGATTTGCACTGCCGTTGGGATGCGATCGCGCAAATCTTGCAGCATTGCTGACCAAGGTCGAATTTGGTCAAATACAGTAACTAAAGCTTGGGTTTCCCCTTTAATTGCCTTTGTCTCGTCTTTGATTTTGTTAATATTTCCTATTTCTGTATCTAACCTCTTGCTTTCTTGATCTAGTTGTGCAATCTGACCATCTAATTCAACAATCTTCCCTTGCAGCAACCACCAACCAACTCCAAATAAAACCGGAAGACCTATACCTACTGCAACTCCTACATACAGTAGTGTCAAATCCCCCGTAGGAAGTTTTAGGGCTATTCCTCCTTGTTTCTCTGGCTTTTTCTGGTATGCTGGGCGGTCTTTAAGAAAGTTAACATCTAGGCTGTACATTTTATTACACCTCCCGCATTCCTAGACCTAGTACGATCGCCAAGCCAGAGCGTTGTACCTGTGGATATTTATCAGTGTCAACTTCCAAAGATAAAGACCCAATTGGATCTATTTGGGTAGTTGGCAAACTCAATCGTTGGGTAAAAAATTCATCTAGCTGTTGAAGTCCACCTCCTGGGCCGGCTAATAAAATCTGCGCTACCTCCAAATTTTCACTTTGATTCAGGTAAAAATCGATGGAACGGCGCAGTTCATCCGTTAGTTCTCCCAAGACTCTCAATATGGCAGCCATGCCAGGATCGAGTTCGGTAACGCCAGTTTTACCCCCGTCTATGGGAGTTGCAGGAATAACCATTCCGTGTAACAGTTCCATATCTCGTGATGTAGGTAAGCTCATTGCCCTTGCTAAGGCAGTTTGCATTTGATAAGTCCCGATGGGGACTGTGCGCGAAAATTGCGGCACTCCGTTAACGATGATGGCTATTTCTGTACTATCGAACTCGATATCAACTAGTACTGCTGCTTCTTGCGGCCCAAATTGTCGCAGTTGTTCGCGAATAGTCCGAATTAGAGCAAAACTGTTAATTTCTAAAACATCAATTTGTAATCCTGCCTGCTCGAAGGTACTTATATAGGTATCCGTGATCTCCTTGCGGGTGGCAACTAAGAGTACGTGTACTTTTTCAATGCCATCTTCATCTACAAAATACCCAAGTTTCTGATAATCTACATCAGCCTCTTCACGAGGATAAGGTAAATACAAACCTGCTTCATGGTTCAGCACCATTTCTCGCAGTTCTTTATCGTCTAACTCTGCTGGCACTGGTATAATCCGAACGATAGAATCTCGTCCTGGGACACCAGTAGCAACGCGAGAAGTTTTGATTTTGCTCTCAGCTAGCGCCTGCTGAATTAATTGCGCCATTGCTGGAGGGTCGCTGATTTGACCATCGGTAACTATCCCTTCTGGAACTGCTACCGATGTATAGATTTCTAGTTTCAAGCCTTGACCCTGCTTGCGTAGCTGAACTACATTCACCCGTTCGGGAGCAAGTTCAATGCCTACTCCTTTTTTCGATTTGCCAAACAGACTATTGAAGCTTTTTACCACAGTTGTGCCCGCTGGACTGCTAAATTGAAAATTTAAATTAGTTGCGGTAAAGGCGTTATATATTACGTCTTTACGGGTAATTTATTTAGCCTATAATCTCAACAATTCTGTCTAAGCTTTTCACACCGATCAAGCGTAAAAATACTGGGAAAATGATTCAATTGCGAAAATTTAAACAACTTGTTGCTTTTGTACTGCTTGGCTTATTAACCAGTTGGATTGTAAGTTGCAGTACAGGTAATGTTAATACAAGTACAAAACAAGCTACTTCAGGAGCGGGAACTGTTGAGTTTTGGACAATGCAACTCCAACCTCAATTTACCGACTACTTCAAAAGCCTAATTGCGAATTTTGAATCGCAAAATCCAGGTATAAAGATTAACTGGGTCGATGTACCTTGGGCAGCAATGGAGAACAAAATATTAACAGCTGTCTCCGCAAAAACGCCACCTGATGTAGTTAACTTGAATCCGGGTTTTGCTTCCCAACTTGCCGGACGAAATGCCTGGTTAGATTTAGATGCGAAAGTCCCGAATGATGTACGTTCCTCCTATTTGCCGAATATCTGGAAAGCAAGCACGCTTAATGGTAAGAGTTTTGGGATTCCCTGGTATCTCACCACACGGTTAACCATTTATAACACTGATTTATTAAAACAGGCAGGTATCAATAAAGTCCCCGTAACCTACGCAGAATTGGCACAAGCAGCGCAACAAATTAAAGACAAGACGGGGAAATATGCTTTTTTTGTAACTTTCGTACCGCAAGATTCTGGTGAAGTGTTGGAATCTTTCGTGCAAATGGGAGTCACTCTCATAGATGCTGAAGGTAAAGCGGCGTTTAATTCAGCACAAGGAAAAGCTGCGTTTCAGTATTGGGTAGACTTGTATAAAAAAGGTTTGCTTCCTAAAGAGGCTTTAACTCAAGGACATCGCCACGCGATCGATTTATACCAATCTGGAGAGACTGCGTTTCTAGCTTCTGGGCCAGAGTTCCTGAAAACGATCGCTAATAATGCCCCCAAAATTGCTCAAGCTTCGGAAATAGCACCTCAACTCACTGGTGACACAGGCAAGAAAAATGTCGCGGTGATGAACATAGTTATTCCTCGCGATAGCAAACAACCAGATGGCGCTGTGAAGTTTGCTTTATTTGTCACCAATGACGAAAATCAGTTAGCCTTTGCTAAAGCTGCAAATGTTCTGCCTTCTACAATCAAAGCATTGTCTGATAGTTACTTTAAAGATGTTTCAGCTAATGCTTCAACAATAGAAAAAGCACGAGTAATGAGTGCTCAAGAACTGCCAAAGGCAGAAATATTGACCCCGACATTGAAGGATTTTAATAAACTGCAAAAGGCAGTTTACGAAAACTTGCAAGCAGCAATGTTAGGGCAGAAAACTGTAGATAAAGCTGTAGAAGATGCGGCGCAGGAGTGGAATCAGAGGTAAATTCGTAATTCGTAATTCGTAATTCGTAATTCGTAATTATGATTTATGAAATATATTGGTGGTTGCTAAAAAGTCGCCGATTAAATAAAGGGAACCACACAAAACGATTAAATCGTCTGTGGTAGCGGTTGAGGTTGCAGCTGCTAGTGCTGTGAATAAATCTGGATGGATTTGGCGATCACTTAATTCGGGACAGAGGCTGTAAGCTAGATTTGATAAGTAGTCTAGATCCGCAGAAGTTCTACCAGGCCAGGGTTCTACTGGTATTGGCATTAAATAAAGGCGATCGCCTGGTCGCAGTAATGCGGTAAAAATATCAGCATGATCCTTATCGGCAAACATTCCCACAATCCAATTGACGGGCTTATGGTTAACTGCGTCTAAGCTATCAACATATTGGCGAAGAACTTGAGCGGCGGCGGTATTATGAGCGCCATCAAGTAATAATTTATGGTTGTTCCAAGTAATCCATTGCATCCGCCCTGGCCATTTAGTTTTGGCCATGCCGTTAATTATGGCTTCTTCTGAAATCTGCCAACCCTGTTGTTGGAGAATTTCTAAAGCAGCTATTGCCAAAGCCGAATTAGTTAACTGAATTTGTCCGGCTAACGGCAACGGATATTTAATTAAATTAGAATTTTGAATTGTTTGATATTCTGCCCATCCTGTAGTGATTTCACGGGCGGGTTGAGGCGTAAAAATTCGGCATTGTAATTCTAAGGCGCGCGATCGCACCACTTGGTCTGCCTCTGGTGGTAATGGCCCAACCACAACGGGACATCCAGGTTTGAGAATACCTGCTTTTTCTCTAGCAATGTCAGCGATGGTAGGGCCAAGTTGTTGCCAGTGTTCCCGGCTAATGGAAGTAATGAGTGTAACCAAAGGTTCCAAGCAGACATTGGTTGCATCTAAGCGCCCTCCCAGTCCGACTTCTACCACAGCCACATCAACTTGCTGCCGAGCAAAATATAACCAAGCAGCCGCCGTAATTACTTCAAACTGAGTTGCCGATTCGTCCTGATGACGAATAACCGCTTGGACTTTTTCTAATAATTGACTCAATTCCTCAGAGGAAATTTGCTGTTCGTTCAGACAAATACGTTCCCTCCAATCAACTAGATGGGGTGAAGTGTAGCGTCCTGTACGATAACCAGCCTCTGTGAGTACTGAGGAAATATAGGCACAGACTGAACCTTTGCCATTAGTGCCAGCAACATGAATTACCGGGACTTGGTGATGGGGATTCCCGATATTTGCCAATAGGTTGACAATGCGATCGAGTCCCAAATGGACACCAAAGCGTTGCAGGGGTTGTATTACAGAATCGATATCCAAGGAATGGGAGTAGGGAGTGGAGACAAGGGGACAAGGGGACAAGGGGACAAGGGGACAAGGGGACAAGATGAATAATCAATGCTCAATACTTCGGCTTCGCGGTAGTTGAGCGCAGTCGAAACTCAGTACAAGTACCCCGTGCCCCATGCCCCATTAATGAATTTAAGCTTCTCTATCGAAAAAGCCTTGAAATTGTCTTAAAGCCGCAGCGCCAATATTAAACACTGCCCAACTAGCAGCAATGACTACTGGTGCTAAAACGATCGCTATACGAAAATCGATATCCATATCTAAGAACCCCTCTTTTAAGTAGAAATTAAAGTTTTGTCAACAGCTCTCATTTTTATTTTTAGCTGAAGTGGGCAATTTTTCCAAATCCAAATGTAAAGAATGTTTAAATTATGGGGCATTGGGCATTGGGCATTGGGCATTGGTTATTAATTCTTCTCCCCCTGCCTCCCCTGCCTCCCCTGCTCCCCTGCCCCCCTGCCTCCCTACTCCCTACTCCCTACTCTCTAAGCCTTGCTAAAACCAATATCAGTACCCTTACCAGCATGAACTAAAGCTAACTTTTGGTAACGTTTAGCGTGTTCAATCAGTTCTGCGGCTTCAACATCTGTTACTTGCCGTAATACTTTACCTGGAATACCGACAACTAATGACAAAGGCGGTACATTTTTAGTTACCACTGCGCCAGCACCAATAATGCTTCCAGCGCCCACTCGTACCCCATCTAAAATCACTGCGCCAATGCCAATCAAACTTCCACGCTCAATGTAAGCAGAATGTACTACAGCGCGATGCCCTACGGTAACATGATCTTCTAAAATTGTTGGAAAACCAGCGTCACCATGTAGAATTGCACCATCTTGAATATTGGTGCATTCGCCAATTTCAATTCGTTCTACATCTCCCCTCACCACTGCTCCATACCAAATGCTCACTCCTGTTGCTATATTTACCGAACCCATAACAACAGCATTGTCCGCAATGAAGGCAGCTTGAGAAAAATCAGGAGATGTCCAGTAAGAAGCGGTAGACACGATAGAATATGAATATGGTACCCAGGAACACTGGAGAAACACCAACCTTTGAGGCTGGTTGCACAACCAGGATATCACAGCGTCAAGCCTCTACGCTGAGGAAAACACTAGTGAACAATGTTCCTGCCGCAACACCGTGTCTATGCAGCAGCGAGCAAGTAACCCAAAGTGGTTGAGCCGAAGTGTATAATCCAACCCACTAGTGCTGGTGAAGACAAAACTATGTTTGTACGCACTTCATGATGAATCCAGGTTTGCAGTACCCGATGTTTGGGCCGGAAATACAGTGTCCCCATTGTCGCCAGACTATTCCGGCGTTGACACTCACAGATACCTATCTGTGTCCGCGTCATGGCGCGTTTGAAGCTAATCCTAAAAATGGAGAGTTAATCCATTTGCAATCGGGGCGTCATTGGCGGAGATGGAATAATGAATGGTATAGACAACATACTCATCCTGATGGTATTCGCTTTGAAATTCACGAAGCATTAGACAAGCTCTATACCCAAGGTTTTCGAGCAACACGAGTGATTATTGCTCGACGCTATCAGGAATTAATGAGTGGCTACTTAGAACGCAGCACGCCTTGGCGTTCTGGACAACCAGAAGCTACTGCGGCACGTTTGTACGGTTTACCCGTGGAGTTTAGCCCCGATAGCTCAGATGATGCCTGTTGGGAAGTGATTAATTTTGACTTGGAAAAAGAGCCTGGTGTCCCTGTACGCTACCCTTATTTCAGGTTGTTTGAGTAAAGTTAGGAGTTAGGAGTTAGGAGTTAGGAGTTAAATTCAATTTATAACTCATAACTTACAACTCCTAACTTTTGTTATGCACCACGCTTCTATTCGGACTGCGAATATTCATCGAGCGATCGCTTTTTACGAACTTTTAGGGTTTACAATCTCAGAACGCTTTACCACAGGCTACACCTTAGCTTGCTGGATGGAAGGATTGGGCGGCAGAATTGAACTGATCCAAATTCCCGAACCAAAACCAGCCCCAGATGCCTTTGCTGACGAACATTATGTAGGGTATTATCATCTCTCGTTCGATTTAACAGAGATTACACCAGATTTACCTAGCTGGTTGACAAATTTGCAAGAATGTGTATTATTGGCGGCTGAGAGTCAAACCGAAGGATTAGAACCGTTGAAGGTGCTTTTAGAACCGACACAACAGCAAATAGGCGATCGCATTTACGAAGTGGCTTTCATCGCCGATACTGATGGCTTACCTCTGGAATTCATTCGGATTTTAGCAAAACTCTCGTAATTCAGCTTTTTTATTAGCTTTGTTGCTAATATATTTTTTTTCTGTATTGTTACTGAAGTCACAGATTTTTTCGTCAGATTAGAGTGTAGTCATTCTTAAAAATAACTATGTAACTTAATTTACAGATAAATCTGCTAAATACATGTATGGATTTTCCAAATTTTATTCTAAATTTTATAAATATCCCTTGCCGATATTACTTTTAAGTTTATGGCTAGTAGCTGTTTTTTTGTTGAGCGATCGACCTGCTCATAGCCAACATCCAGTTATATTTACTAACAAAGAAAAATATCAGTCAACCTTGCTAGCAAAAAGAATAATGCCCTCAACACTGACAGAAAATGTCCGCAAGACAGTACTAGAGAATGGTCTAACTGTCCTGACAAAGGAAGTGCATACTGCGCCAGTGGTGACGGTGCAAGTGTGGTACAAGGTTGGCTCGCGTAACGAAGAACCAGGCGTGAATGGCATTGCCCACCAGCTAGAACACATGATGTTTAAAGGTACAAAAAACCGTCCAATTCAATTTGGACGTTTGTTTAGTGCTTTAGGTAGTGATTCTAATGCTTTCACCAGCTACGATCAAACTGCATATTACGGTACTGTGGAACGAAACAAGCTGAAAGCGCTCTTGGTGCTGGAAGCAGACAGAATGCGAAATTCCCAGATTGAGCCGGAGCAATTAGCCAGTGAAAAGCGGGTAGTAATTTCCGAGTTACAGGGTTACGAAAATAGTCCAGAATATCGCCTCAACCGCGCCGTTATGCAAGCGGTGTTTCCCAATCATGCTTATGGGTTGCCTGTAGGTGGCACCAAAGCTGATGTCGAGAAATTTGAAGTTGAGCAGGTAGAAAAATATTACCGCAATTTTTACAGTCCCGATAATGCCGTCTTAGTGATTGTTGGAGATTTTCAAACTGCAAATGCTCTTGAAACAATTAAAGAAGTGTTTGGTAAATTACCAAAAAAAGTTAGGAGTGAGGAGCTAGGAGTTAGGAGTGAGGAGTTAGAAGTTAGCAGTAAAAATACTTTTACCCCATCTACCTCACTCAGCACTCCCATCGTATTGCGAGAACCGGGAGCAGGGCGGCTGTTACAAGTTGTGTATCTGTTACCGGATGCAAACCAACCGGATGTCCCGGCGCTGGATGTGATGGATTACATCTTGACAGAAGGACGGAATTCTAGACTTTATCAGGCATTGGTGGAATCAGGTTTAGCTAGTGAACTTACAGCATCCGTTACCAGTTTGCGAGAATCTGGCTGGTATGAGTTGTTGGTAACGGCTGGAGCTAAACAAGATTTGAAAAAAATTGACTCAATGTTGAGTAGTGCGATCGCCAATGTAGCAGAAAAAGGTGTGACATCTGAGGAAGTAGAACGAGCCAAAACTCAATTAACAGCAGATGTAATTTTGAGTAACCGTGATATAACTTCTCAAGCAATCCGATTGGGCACTGATGAGACAACTGTTGGTGATTATCGCTACACAGACCGCTATTTGGCAGCTGTTCGTTTGGTGAAGCCGACGGATGTTGTTGCTGTGATTAACAAATATCTGACAAAAGAAGCGCGGACAGTTGGCTTTTTTGAACCAACCCAGAAGCGGATAACAGAAGTTGCTGACAAACCAGACTCAGCCCAAACTACAGAAAACTTCTCTCCTGGCGTACCCGTGCTTTTTTCTGAGGTGATAAAGTACTTACCGTCGGCGGATTTGGCTACAGATGCGATTGCCCAAGTCTTACCCCAGGAATTTAAATTGACTAACGGATTGCGGATATTACTGTTACCCGATCGGAGTACTCCTACCGTTACCTTGAGCGGTTATATTCAAGCTGGGACGGAATTCGATCCAGAGAATAAAGCCGGATTGGCTGCTTTTGTGGCAGACAATTTGCTAAATGGTACTAAGAGCAAGGATGTTTTAACTATTGCTAAAGTCTTAGGAGAACGAGGGGTAAGTCTAGACTTTCAAACCTACCGCGAAGGTGTACATATTGAAGGTGATAGTTTAGCAGATGATTTGCCAATACTCCTAGAGATATTAGCAGATGTTGTGAAGAATAGTACCTTTCCTAGCAAAGAGTTAGAACTGCATCGTCAACAAACTTTAACTGATTTGCAACAGGAATTAGATGAGCCATCAGAAGTAGCCAGAAGAGTATTTGTTCAGTCAATTTATCCGAAAAAACACCCCTTACATACCTTCCCGACAGAGGAGAGTTTACAGCAGATTCAGCGCCAGGATGTGATTGATTTCAAAGCTAAACATTATCGCCCAGATACAACAGTGCTAGCGCTGGTGGGAGATTTCGATCTAGACAAAGTGCGATCGCTGATTAAAAATAAGTTGGGAGACTGGGAAGTTAGCGGCCAAGCACCCACATTAAAATATCCCCCGGTGGCAATGCCGCAGAAAATTGTCAGTGTCAACCCAGTTTTACCAGATAAAACCCAAGCTGTAACTTATATGGGTTACACAGGCATTAACCGTTACGATCCTCGGTTTCATGCAGCCTTAGTATTAAACCAGATATTGGGAGGCGATACCTTATCTAGTAGACTAGGTGCAGAAGTGCGCGATCGCCAAGGTTTGAGCTATGGGATTTATAGCTCCTTCCAAGCCGGGAAGAATGTAGGGACATTTTTGATTGAGATGCAGACTAGTCCTGAAGATAGCAGTAAAGCGATCGCTAGTACCCGCCAAATTCTACAACAAATCCATCAACAAGGTGTCACGGCACTGGAAGTAGAAACAGCTAAACGCACTCTCATCAGCAACTACAACGTTTCTCTGGCAAACCCAGAGGAATTAACAGATAGAATTCTGATGAATGAGGTGTATGGACTAAATAAAGTAGAATTGCACTCCTTCACTGATAAAATCCAGAAAGTTACCCTTGCTCAAGTTAATCAAGCGGCTCGTGAGTTACTCCACCCAGATCAAATCGTAGTCGTTACTGCTGGGCCATCTGTGTTAGCAGAGAAAAGTATTAGGTAGAGATAAGGCACTGGGCATGGATAATATAAAGAATAGGTAAAGTGGTTTTCCCCACTACCTATTAATTGTTATTGCTCATCAGCATTGCCTTTTGAGAATTAGTGATGAAAATTTATAACTATTTTTACGAATTTGTAATTAAATCTCTTAGTTTCACACTTCCTACTTGGGTACAAATATTACGGTGTAACTACGTGATATTAACGTTACTCCTAGCTCTAAATTTCATCGCTGCTACTCCAGCAATGGCGGCGAATAAGTCTTTTGATTTGCTCAAGCAACCAGCCAAAGAATTTACAGTTAGCTTGGGTAATGCGGCTAACGACCTCAAATTTGAGCCAAATCATTTGGAATTTGAGGTTGGTAAACGTTATCAACTACGGCTTAATAATCCCAGCCAACTGAAGCACTATTTTACCGCTAAAGATTTTGCCGATGGCATCTGGACACAAAAAGTTGAAGCAGGCAAAGTAGAAATCAAAGGAGCCATTCACGAACTGGAACTCAAACCCAGTGCTGAAGCCGAATGGGTATTTGTGCCCTTGAAATCTGGTACTTATGGCTTACGTTGTACAATACCAGGACATACAGAAGCGGGTATGATTGGAGAAATTGCCATCAAAAATTAAAAATAATTGAGATAAATACAACATTTCATGAAATTCTCTGCGTACCTTTGCGCTTAACTTTGCGCCCCTTTGCGTTTAAATTTGAAACCTCAATTCACCACAATTTTAGACTAAACTGTACTAACTCCTATAGTGTTAAATTATAGATATTATTTCTCAATTAATCTAGAGAAAGCATTCATACTTCAGCGTCAAAGCCACCAGTAATTATTAATTTCCCATGAACATTTTCAGTAACTTACTTTCTCAAGCGACTCAGCCTGCACCTGCGAAAAAACAGCGCCGAGGAATTGAAATTAAATCGCCGCGTGAAATAGAAATCATGCGGCAATCATCGGCAATTGTCGCAACTGTCCTCAAAGAAATTTCCGAGCTAGTAAAGCCAGGAATGACAACAGCTGATTTGGATGCTTATGCAGAAAAACGCATCCGCGAAATGGGTGCAACACCGAGTTTTAAAGGATATCACGGTTTTCCGGGTTCTATCTGTTCCAGTATTAATAATGAAGCAGTACATGGCATTCCTAGCCCCAAAAAAGTGATTCGCGTCGGGGATGTATTAAAAGTAGATACGGGTGCTTATTACCAAGGCTTTCATGGTGATTCTTGCATTTCAATTGCTGTCGGTGAAGTGACGCAAGAAGCTGCTAAATTAATTCGCGTAGCAGAAGAAGCTTTATATAAAGGCATTGAACAAGTAAAGGCTGGTGTATACCTACTTGACTTAGCTGGAGCAATTGAAGATCATGTGAAATCTAACGGCTTTAGTATAGTTGAAGAGTTTACTGGACACGGTGTCGGTCGTAACCTGCATGAAGAACCTTCAGTATTCAACTACCGTACTCGTGAGATGCCAAATGTTAAACTCCGAGCAGGGATGACGCTGGCAATTGAGCCAATTTTAAACGCGGGTTCCAGACACACACGAACATTATCTGACCGTTGGACAGCAGTCACTATGGATAATTCTTTGTCGGCTCAGTTTGAGCATACAGTTTTGGTAACGGAGACTGGTTATGAGATTTTAACTGACCGTTCTAAGGTGTAATTGTTTAGTTGTAATTATCTGTTGTTGAGAGAGGTAAAGCGTCAAAAGAGGGCGATTTATCTCTTTATTTGTTTAACCAAATTTGTAAAATATTCAATAACTGCTATAGCAATCCTATCTAATTTTTCATAAATGATTTAGAGGTTGTTTGAAAAGTGGTTGGCTGTGATTTTAGGCACTAACCGATCCCCCCTAGCCCACGCCAGTCGCTCATGGGGGAAACCCCCAAGACCGCGCTGGCTCCCCTTAAAAAGGGGGGAACCGGAATCAAAGTCCCCCAATTTATCGGGGGATTTAGGGGGATCTAGAACGTTTTGCTACCGAGAAGAAAACTTTTCAAACATCCTCTTAGGACTGCTGATTAGTCCCTGCATAATTAGTTTTGTAAATAGAAAGCATCTCTTTAGCTTGCACAAAGACAGACGTACTTTCTGGAATAGCTTCTAACAAATTAATTGCTTGCCGCCATTTATTTTGTGCTTGCTGCCGACTTAGTTGTGAATGAGGTGAATTTTTAACAAATAAATTAGCTTCTGTTGCTAGCTTGTGGGCTAATTCTAAGTTTCCTACAGCTTTCTTTTCAATTAGTACTCTTTGACTAATAGATTTATAGTTAATTTGATAGTAAGCTAATTTCTTTTTTGCGCGGTCATAAACTGATGTTTTAGCAGGAATGTTATCTAATAAAATTATTGCATGATACCATTTAGTTTCTGCTTCTTGCCAGACTTTTAGAGTATGCGGTGGCTTTTGAACTAGAGAAGCAGCCTCCATACCAAGTTTTTGAGCAGATTTAAAGTTGGCGATGGCGGAATCATCGTCTGTGACGATCGCACTTCCTTCTTGAGTTAAACTTAGACTTTGTTCTCTAATTTTCAAACCAGCAAAAGTTAAGATTAATAAACTTGAAGTGATAATCAAAGCTGAACGTATTATTTTTGGTGTTGAAAACTTTGTTAATATTCCTACTTCCTGGCTACTGGTTGCTTCTCTACTACTTTCCTGTTCAATGTTTTTCAGGGCTTGTTCTCCCTGTTGAGTTAAAGTATTACCCCTAATAATTAAAGCAGCAATTTGTTCTTGGAAAGAATCACAATCATTGAGAATATCTGTCAATTCTTGAAATTTTCCCTCACTCGATATAATTAATTCGTGGTCATCGTCTAACCACTCTAAAGCGAAACCAGATTTACCATAAAAAGCTGAGACACCTAATAAAATATTTAATAAGCTACGACTATTTTTAATAGTATCAAAAATATAATTTAATTTTTGCTGTAACTGTAAGAGTTGTGTTTGAGAATCGCCAATTTTTTCAATTTGATGTTTTAAAATATTAGATTTAGCCAAGGCTAAGTCAATTTGTAAGCTGTCATTCAAGGTTTGAAATTCATTAGATATACTTAAATTAAGAATATCAGAATTTAGTTGATTTACTAATTGAATGTCGCTAAGAATATCAGCAGCTATCGCTTGTAAAAAATAACCCCATTCAATCCAATCATCAATTTTTGATTGTAAATCAGTTAATGAAATTTTAGTTTCTGAGTTTCCAAACTTTTCTGCGATCGCTGGATCGACTAATCCCAAATTAGGTATAAATAAAGTAGCTGCTGCGCTCAATGGAGGAAGTGTAGCGATCGCAGAATTATTAGTGCGCTCGAATCTCAATTCCTGAGCGATTATTTTTTTAATACTCCGTAGCTGTTCCTGAGCATTATTGATTAAGATAATTTGTTCCATAATTTGATTAGAATCACCAATAGTCAGTTTTAAATTTTGAATTAATGTTGGCAATTTACTAACAAGTATTTCTAGGTTAGCCATAAATACCCCTTGGGGATTTGTCGAAAGTTTATGCAGAACAATTAAAATAGCTTGAGTAATACAACCACGTTTATTGCATCTGAGCATCCTAAACAAGTCACAAATCTTAGGAGCTATAAAATTTATAGTTCCCGGAAATCCTGCTAAAGTAACAATTTCAGTTTAAAAATCCCAGAGAAAGACAAAATTACCCATTCACTAACCTATGAATGAAGTTGATTTAGCATTTACCCCAGCACTAGAGTTGGCGCAATTAATTCGTCGCCGGGAAATATCACCGCTAGAGTTGGTAGAAATATATTTAGAAAGGATTGGGCAATTAAATCCCCAATTAGGAAGTTATTTTACGGTGACGGCAGAGTTAGCGATCGCAGATGCCAAAGCCAAAACAGAATTATTAACAACTACCTCAGAACTACCGCCATTTTTTGGCGTGCCGATTTCTATTAAAGACCTCAATGCTGTAGCAGGTGTTACCTGTACTTATGGAAATCCGGCATTACTGAACAATATCCCTAACTATGATGATGGGGTTGTAACGCGGATTAAGCAAGCTGGATTTACTATTCTTGGTAAAACAGCCACTTCCGAATTAGGTTCTTTTCCCTACAGTGAACCTATGGGTTTTCCCCCAGCGAGAAATCCGTGGAATTTAGAATACACCCCTGGCGGTTCCAGTGGTGGCGCGGCGGCGGCGGTAGCGGCGGGACTGTGTGCGATCGCTCAAGGTTCTGATGGCGGTGGTTCAATTCGCGGGCCTGCGGCTTGTTGTGGTTTAGTGGGACTTAAACCATCCAGAGGCAGAGTGAGTAAAGCACCCGTAGGCGAACGCCTCGCTGGAATTGCCGTCAACGGGCCGATCGCCCGCACTGTTGCTGATGCTGCTGCCCTTTTGGATGGCATATCTGGTTACATGACAGGCGATCCTTACTGGTTGCCAGATCCCGAACTATCATTTCTCGCCGCTACTCAGACAAAACTCGGTGCTTTGCGAATTGCCTTTGACACTAGCATTTCTCCTTTGGGAGAAGCTGACGTTAACTGTCAGCAAGGTGTCCGCGAAACAGTCCAGTTGTTAGAACAACTCGGCCACCACGTTGAACAAAAATCCCCAGATTTTAGTAGTTTAGTTGAACCATTTCAAATCGTTTGGCAAGCTGGGGTAGCCGCATCGGGACTTCCTGCTGAAGCTTTGCAGCCATTAAATCGCTGGCTATTTGCACGTACAGGTTCCGTTGGAGAATACCTGCAAGCAGTTTCTCAAATGCAGATAGTAGCACGTCAAATTGTGGCGTTTTTCGATACCGTGGATGTGCTGGTATTGCCAGTTTATCTACATTCACCTATCCGCGTTGGGGAATGGGCTTCGCTCAGTCCAGAAGAAACATTCCAAAATATTATTGAGTGGGTTGCTCCTTGTCCGCCTGCGAATGCAACTGGACAACCTGCGATCGCCATTCCTGTCAGCTTTGATAATCAAGGTTTACCCATCAGTGTACAGCTAATTGGTAAACCTGCCGCTGAAGCCACAATCATCAGCCTAGCAGCACAATTAGAAGCGGCTAATCCTTGGATTCATCATCGTCCAGCCTGGGCAATATCAGGCTAATCATGCAAGCGTCCCTGGAACAACTTTCACAAATTATCGTGTTTGCGGGTTTAAAAACGGCAGAGAAGATCGGTTTACAAGCTTACACTCAGGTACAAGGCTATCGCAAAGGAGAGATTATTCTCCATGAAGGCGATCGTTTACCAGCAAAACTCTACGCTGTTGTCAATGGATCGATTCAAGTTACTAAAACAGCAACAACGGGGAAAGAAACAATTCTCCGTGCGTTAGCTGCTGGAGAAATTTTTGCGGCTCCTGCTTTGTTGGGAAATGGAATTTCTCCGGCAACTGTCACTGCTGAATCTGATTGTGAAATCCTCACTGTAGAGCGAGATGCTTTATTAAAAGCTATTGGCGAAAATTCTGAAATCGCCTTACGAATGCTGATGGTTTTTAACAGTCGGATTCAGCAATTACATCAAACAGTCCACGGATTAGTTTCTGAAAGAGCGATTGTTCGCCTTGCGAGATTAATTCAATATTTTGCTGCTGAATCTGGAACTGAATCTAGTCCACAAGGCGAGTGTTTAAAAGTTAAATTATCTTATTATCGGATGGCTCGAAGTAGCGGCATTACTTACGAAGAATGCGTGCGATTAATTAAAAGTCTCAAGTCAGTAATTGCTTATCGTCGGGGTGGGACGATTACGATCCTTGATGTTGAAAAATTGGATGCGATCGCATCTGGAGATATAGATTAGTAGTGGCGCACATCTGCACGCCACTACACGCGGGAGACAGCAATTCAGACTGCTACAGCTGCTCTATCTTGTTCGCGTGCAGCCACAACTAAAACTAGACATAAAGCTGCGATCGCTTTTTGCCATTCCTGCCTAACTTGCGCGTCTTCAACATCTTCAAACATACCTATCAAGCGGGGAATAGAAGCTTCTAAAGCCGGACGAGGTACTGGACGGTGCAACTCAACCAAATGAGTTAGACTTTCTTGATTATGGAGAAAACCAATTACCCATGTTGTTGTGTGATCGGGACTATCAGGAACCCGCTTGACTCCCAACTCATTTTTTAGCCAGTTATAAAAAGGTGGTAATTCCTTAGCTAAAACCCCTCCTGCTGTGGGCAAGGTTTTTTTAAGCAAATTGGTATCTAAGCTGTTTAATGCTTGTTGCAATTCAGGTAAATTGAGAACTTCAGTTAAAGGTTGTGAGAGTATTTCTTCCAACTGAGTTTCAGATAAATTTAAATTTTGAGCAAAAGTTAAAAGTAGCGATCGCATTTGTTTCAACTCCATAATTAACTAATTTTTATCTGCGAATTTCTGAGAAAGGGTAAACAAAAATGTTAAGGTTTCTTGATTTTTTCAAGTATCAAGTACATTAATAGATATCAAGACAAAAACATCAATTTATAGTATTTTGGGATTATGAACTGTAAAAGAAAGACTGATAATCCTCCAGGCTGAAAGTTGGCCCACTGAGATAATTTATCTGTAGTTATTCGTCTACCAGAACGCAGATACTTTTTACCCACTACTGCTAATACTTCGTGTTCCGTAGCTGTTTGTAAATTAAGGATAGTATTGGTCATCTGTGCGACCCTCTGAACTTGTCTTATCCTTAATTTCTCAGTAATTTATGATATTGTCTCTGAGGTAGCTCATAGAAGCAATATTAGTTTGCTTGCCACTCATGCTCAAGGATCGCGTAAAGAAAGTTGTCGTACCATCTGCCTTTGATTAACTCTTTTTCCCGCAGATAACCTTCACGACGCATACGAATTTTTTCTAATACCTTTACAGAAGCAATGTTCTCTGAAACACACCAAGACCAGATACGATGCATTCTCAATTCTTCAAAGCCGAACTTTAAAATTGCCTGTGCTGCTTCCGTTGCATAACCTTGTCCCCAATATTGAGTATTTAGTTCATAGCCGATATTTGCTTCCCGCATTTCTGGATCGTTTACACGGATACCACAATTGCCAATCAGCCGATTTTCTTCTTTGAGGACAACAGCTAACTGAAACTTAGTCCGAGGTTGCTCTTTTTGCTGATTGATAAACATCTGGATAAACTCGCAAACATCGTTCTGTGTGCGTTGTGTCCAGTAGTTATAACGCAAGTACAAAGGATCGGATTGATAGGCAAAAACCGCCTGCCAATCTGTCTCTACAAAGTCACGCATTAGCAAGCGGTGTGTTTCTAATATCATGTCTTTTTTTATAGGCAAGTTCTACCATATTTATGTTAGCCAGTGGAAGAATTGGCGTTGCTGAATTCAGGTATAAAAATGATTTTGAGCAATTTCAAAATTTTTGTAAAAACCTTACATGGCAACGTCTTTACATCCAGATTTATACATTGAATTAGCAACGCCAAATAATTAAGTTGCCCGATCGATTTTTTGCACTTCTTCGTCAGATAATTTCACGTTGATAGCACGCGTTGAGTCTTCAATGCTGGAAACCTTGCTAGCACCAGGAATAGGCAAAATAACGGCCGATTTGGAACGCAACCACGCTAGAACGATATTATACACCGACACGCTTTTTTCTTTAGCTAATTTAGCGAGCGCAGAAATATCTTGCAAATCCTGATGGCGACGCCTACCACCAAAGGGACTCCAAGGTAAAAAGGTCAATCCCTGCTGTTCGCAATATTCTAATACGCCGTCATTTTCTGGCTGTCGCTGCCAAGGGCTGTATTGATTTTGCACCGAAACAATATCGACGATATCCCGCGCCCGCTTAATTTGTTCAACGGAAAAGTTAGAAACTCCTACAAACCGAATCAAACCAGCCTCTACTGCTTCTTTAACTGGCGTAAGAGATTCTTCAATGGTGTAATTAGGATCGGGAGAATGGTATTGCCAAACATCGATGGGTTTAGCACTGCCCAAAGCCTCAAAACTGGCTCGAATTGTTTGGCGCAAATGTTCTGGGTTGCCGTTGCTTGTCCAGTTGCCATTGGGACGCATCAACCCGCCCTTAGTTGCTACAATCACTTGGCTAACATCGCCTTTGTAACTACTAAGTGCTTTGTGAATTAGCTGCTCATTGTGGTGCTTATCTGACTCATCTTTGCAGTAAGAATCGGCTGTGTCAATAAATGTAATACCCAAATCCAAAGCCCGATGGATAACTTGGATTGATTCCGATTCAGGAGGATGATTAGCAATTGACATCGGCATACCACCCAAACCAATCGCACTTACAAAGATACCAGTTTTTCCTAGCTGTTTGGTTTCCATGCTTTTAGCTATAGCTTTCTGCCCCAATTATCTATCAGTTAGTTATTCATCAGAAATCCTCCCTAGTACTTAGACTTGAGGATAAGTGAATGTAATTCTTCTTTCTGCTATGTGTGACATACCACATTATTTGACAGATAAACGACGATTTACTCTAACTTATACTTAATAAAGATGATTGACATGAAATTTTTAATTTCATTTTCTAAAAGTCATCTTTGATTGGGTCTTAGAGGTTGTTTGAAAAGTGGTTGGCTGTGATTAAAATTACCCCCCTTAATCCCCCCGATACATTGGGGGAAACCAAAAATCCAGTTCCCTCCCCTTTACAAGGGGAGGGTTAGGGTGGGGTAAAAAATATTTAATACATCAATCATGACTTTTCAAACATCCTCTTAGTGAAATTAATTATTATTGATACTTACCAATATTTATAGCCGTTTGCCATGCTATCAGAGTAGGAATAGTTGCGTTCGAGTAAAGTAATATATTAACATTTACGCCCGTCAAACGGACGTAAATATCGTTAAGTAATTGTGCTGGCTAAATTATTTCCTCTAAATTTATTAGGAAATTTAGAAATTTAATTAATAGCCCTCTATAGTATAACCAGCAGATTGAACCATCTGTTTAATTGACTCTTCAGAAGCCGCAGCATCTACAGTTACGGTTTTAGTATCAACGTTCACATCTACTTTGGCATCAGATTCCATAGTCAGAATAGATTTAGTTATTTTCTTAGCGCACTCATCACCTTTAATATCCGGAACTTTCAATTTAATTGCCATTACTTACCTCATTACGTAAACTGAAATTTACATTTAATAAATATAATATCGATTTTGAGAGTGAGGGCACATCTTACTTGAGTTAGGGAATTGAGCATCATATAAATAGTAATAACTAATAGTTCTACCTAAATCGTTTTTGACAAACTATTGAAGCAGTCAAACTAAATGAAATGCTAAAATATATAAAGTTATTTATGAAAATCCACTTAGAAACCACTAACTTTTAAAAAGCCTTTTTAAGTTTGTGATGAGGACTCCACAAGACATTCTCCCTACTTTTTTAGGCATTGGTGTTAGAGATAGTTATTTTAGTAAGACTACCCAATCGTATAAGAGTCTATGCGTAATTCACAAAATCTTTTTATCTGTAGTTTTTAATTTATTGTATGCTTCAGATACTTTTGCCCAACATTTGAAGTACATATAGATTCAAAAAACAGCTA
Source organism: Nostoc sp. DedSLP04 (assembly GCF_034530775.1). Taxonomy (NCBI): domain Bacteria; kingdom Bacillati; phylum Cyanobacteriota; class Cyanophyceae; order Nostocales; family Nostocaceae; genus Nostoc; species Nostoc sp. DedSLP04. The sequence goes on from NZ_JAVRCL010000018.1 coordinate 24,459, forward strand.
TCTTGCGGCATAAATATATTGTGGGTTCCCAACAAAGACTTTCAGCGACATAATTATGATACGAGTGTTAGACACTGCTTAGTTTGGGTATTTACGCTAGAGACTGCTTCACATTGCGAGTGGGAACGATTCCTGAAATGTACCAGTAGTTGAAATGCGATCGCTAGAAGCAACGAAAAAATTAGCATTTCTCGTTTGACTTATTTTCCAATCTCTATGACGAACTATGACCCTCGAAGTAAAACTCGCTAACGCTTCTCTAGGAGAGGCTACGCCTAGTTTGCTTACGCTATCGGTGGCGCAACTCCAGGATGCTGAAGTCATCTTACTCATAAACACAACCTAGTTAACTACAAATACCCACTTTGTCAGTTTGTCTAATTGAGATATGTTTGGTAAATAAAATAAGTAGCCTAGATCATCGGCTGTTATTCCACACTTGACATAAAGCATTGTGAGTGCAAAACGTCTGCCAGAAACCATTGCCCATGTCAGAATTACCCGCCAATCCTGGCAACACGGCTTCCTTGAAGGTGAAGTGAGTGCGGGTGAGTTTGAGTGGCATTTCCAGTGGCATTTTCGTCGGGGAGAACTTGCCGTCAAGCCTTCCCAAGGTCGCGCCTTAATCAAAGAACCTCTGGGTCGATTCTTAGAGCAACAAGATTACCAGCTAGAGCCTGGAGGAGACTATGCTTTTACGATTCGGGCGGAACTTTAAAAGTTTGGAGTTATTCAATTTTGGATTCTGGATTGAAGAAAAAAGTGTTCGACTGAGCGCTCACGCCAAAGTCTAAAATCTAAAATTGGCTGGTTGCTGATTCAGTGAGGCGATTTAAGTATCTTTCGATTAAAAGGATGGCAACAATGTCATCTATGGGTCTTGGAGGCTGTCGTAGACCCTGTGGCAATAGCTTGATTAGCCCTTTGGGCGGGAACATTTGCCAATAGCGATCGCGTGCTTCTAAGGTTGTGTAGCGCTCATCTACTAAAATAATACTCAACGGTTCTGTCAATTCTTGATATAATCTCTGTCTCCACTGTTTGGCTGTAGTTTGGTCGCCCATGACCATCAAAGAGATCGGAAACCTTTGGCGCAGTGTCTCAATGCTAGCGATCGCCTCTTTTGCTAACACGACTTGATGATAATACAGTTGCCGATCCAGTCCCATCACCCCTAAACCACACTTATCTCGACCTGGATCAAACCCCAAGATGACTGGTTGCGTTGGTGAAAATTCACGGAAATTCATAATAAATTAAAAATAAAAAATTACAAATGTACCCTTACAGGGATCTTGCTACGCGTAGTGTCTGCTAAATAAAAATGCAGCTACAGCAACTATTTTGGCTGCTGTTCAATATGTTTAAATCTTACTAATAACAGTGTGCAAATAATTTTTTAAGTACTAAAAATAATTTTTCCGTTAACTATTGCCACCAATTTTACTCTCAATGGCCCGGCTGTATAAGTATCCTCTGCTGCGATCGCTTTGATCTCCAAAAGTTGATTATACTGTCTTAATTGGCTGACAAAGCGCAGAAAAGTCCCCTCTACTTGCACATTTTCGACAATTCCGGCATTACGGGCACGAAATTGGGAAGCAGAAATCAGTATTTCTAGCCGCTGCTGTAACTGATAAGATGTCATGGTTTGGGAATCAGCAGTAGTCGTGGCTAACACCGTGCCTCCCGAAAAAACCAGTTGATTCTGGGCTGTATCCGCAAAAAATTCTATCTGCTTTTCTCCCCTGACGTAATTACCAGCAGAAAAAATTCGCACGACGTATTCTTTACCATCGCCAATTTGCTTGCTTAATTGATCGACCCGATCCTGGGTCACGCGCAACAGCTCTAAGTTTGCCGAATTTGCACCAGGTTCGCTTAATTCGAGGTTGGCGTTGCGATTGGCTTCTTGTAAAAGTTGTACCACTGCCTGACGAGCAGCGGCAGGTTGAGTAACACGAATTACAGCAGCAGACAGAACTTGACCGCGAACTAAAGCCAGCTTACCCAAACGCAGGTCGCGGTAGGACTGATAATATTTTTCCAGTCTGGCAACTTCCTGTTCTAGTTCCTCCTGTTGTGCTTCCAATTCTTTGAGGCGCGATTCCCGTTTGGCAATCACTTGCTCTCGTGCTGCAACTTCTACGTTACGCTTTTGAATCAGTTGATCCAGTTGAGCAATTTTTTGATCGCGCGCTTCTATGGCTTCTTGACGGTTAGCAAGTTCGCGATCGCGTTTTTCAATTGCTGTTTTGGCTTCGTCAATGGCTGTTTTCGCTTCTGCATATAGTCTTTGACGTTCTGTCTTCAAGAGTTCAACTGCCGCCTGTAGCTGTTTTCTCTGATTGGAAACGCTTTGCAACTCAGCTATGGCTTTTTGGTACTGAGTTACAACTTGTCCTAGCTGGCCTTGAGTGCGTTGGAGTTGAGTTTGAGTTTGAGCTTGTTGACTAATGGTACGGTTCAGCTGGGCTTGCGTTTCCCTCTGTTTAGCATTTGCCGCCTGCAAGGATTGATTAATTGCCTGCAAGTCTTGTTGTGCCTTTGCTTGAGCAATTCTTGCTTGGTTTAGCTCGCTTTCTACCTGACTTTTCTGCGTTTCTGCGGTTTTTAGCTGTTCTCGCTTCTGTCTGAGGTCTGTTTGAATATCTTCTAACTCAAAGACTCCTTTTCGCAAACCTTCGTCGGCAGCGAATAAAATCCCTAAAGTGGATGCTGAAATCAAACCACCAGTAAAAATTGTTACTAGTACGGCGGTGTTTTTTGGACGAAGCTTAAAAAGTGAGAGGCGGGCTTTGCCAACTCGTGTGCCGATGCGATCGCCCACGGTGGCAATTACGCCTCCCAGAATCAAAATTGCTGCGATGAGGATGTATCCGGTGGTCATCTTTAGCTACCGAAATCCTTCCTGATACAGCCTACTACTTTTAAGCATTGTCTGGAAAGAAGTGGAAATTGGCAATAGCTGAAATTATTCAATTTTAGATTTACCTCTAGCTATTAGTGTCATTTTTCAAAATAGAACACGCGCCGATTCCCCTTTCTCCAATTGTTTTTATGTGAACTGTCTACTTAAGGTAACAGGTTTATGCACAGTAATCTTCTTTTTGTGGATAGAAATCATTTTTTTCTCACGCAAATCTCCCAGTAGCCTAGTAACGGTAACACGAGTTGAACCAATTGCCTCTGCGATCGCTTGATGAGATAATTTCAAATCAATTGTGATCCCATCTGCACAAGGAACGCCAAAATCCCGACAAAGAATTAACAAAAAACTCACCAACCTAGAACCCATATCTCGGTGAGCAAGAGTTTCAATCATCATCTCTGTTTGTAAAATGCGCGAAGACAGACCTCGCAGCATTAACATTGATAATTCTGGATTTTCCTTGAGTGCTTGTTCCACTTGTTCAATTGGTGCTGACAGTAATTCCGCAGGCGTAAATGCAACCGCATGGTAAAACCGATCCGACTTATTTCCTGTCAGCAATGACAATACACCAAAAACACTATTTTCCCGCAGCAACGCTACCGTTATTTCCTCTCCTGCCTCGTACACCCTGGAAAGTTTAACAGCACCTTTCAAAAGAAAATAAACTCGTTCGGCAGGATCGCCAGGAAAAAAGATCGTTTTATTGCGTTCAAACGTTTCCACAACTGGCGGAAACGCCCCGGTCGCCATCTGACGAAAAACATTTGCTAGGGCTTTATCTTGTGTCACGATCATCTCCCTTCCCCTACCCAATGCCGGAAAAACAAAAACTGATTACCTAAGAATACACCCGAAAAATGAATAAAGCACCGTCAACCTTTCTGTACTTTCCTATACTCCAACTAATCTCTTCATAACTCTTTGTTTATAATGATACATAATTGTTGATCCTTTCAGCTACTAATTGTTGATAAGTACTTCCAATAGCTATATTCAAAAGGTTTTTTGAAGAACAAATAAAGATATCTTGAGAATATCTTTATAAAAAATCAAGGTTTTTGTCACAGCAAACACCCTTAGCAATATTCATTTTTGTCAAGCCTGTATAAAACAAAGACAAAACGTGCCTCAGATTCTAGTATGCTCCTAATGATCGATCGCATTAACAATTTATATGCTAAATCTGACTGGAAAAAATGCCCTTGTTACAGGTATTGCCAATAACCGCTCGATCGCTTGGGGCATCGCCCAACAACTGCACAAAGCTGGAGCAAACCTGGGTATTACTTACCTGCCGGATGAACGCGGCAAGATGGAGAAAAAAGTCGCGGAGTTGGTAGAACCTCTTAACCCCAGCTTATTTCTTCCCTGTAATGTCCAAGATGAAGACCAAATTAAATCTACCTTTGAGACAATTGGCGAACAGTGGGGAAAGCTAGATATCCTCATCCATTGTCTGGCTTTTGCCAGCAAAGACGATTTAACTGGAGATTTTAGCCAAACCTCTCGTTCTGGCTTCAACACCGCCTTAGAAATTAGTACTTACTCACTAGTGCAATTAAGTGGTGCAGCGAAACCTTTGATGACAGAGGGAGGTAGTATCGTCACCCTGACATATTTAGGTGGTGTTAGGGCAATCCCCAACTACAACGTTATGGGAATTGCTAAAGCGGGTTTAGAAATGAGTGTGCGTTACCTGGCTGCTGAACTAGGGCCGCAAAATATCCGCGTGAATGCCATCTCCGCAGGCCCCATCCGTACATTGGCATCTTCAGCAGTGGGTGGAATTTTGGATATGATTCATCATGTAGAAGAAGTAGCTCCCCTACGACGCACCGTCACTCAGCTAGAAGTAGGCAACGCTGCGGCTTTCTTGTGTAGTGATTTGTCCAGTGGGATTACCGGACAAATTCTATATGTAGATGCAGGATATGAAATTATGGGAATGTGACGCGATAAAGTTAGGAGTTAGGAGTTATGAGTTATGAATTTTTAACTCCTAACTTCTAACTCCTAACTCTTTTCACTCCCCATGCAAACAACCAATCGCCAAGTTAATTCAAACTACGATCGCTCAACCCAAACCCCTCGCATTGCCACTGTTCACCGCACCACTGGTGAAACTAATGTGCAAGTCACCATCAACCTGGATGGTAGAGGAACTTGTACAGCAGCAACAGGTATTCCCTTTTTGGATCATATGTTGCATCAAATTGCCTCCCACGGGCTGATTGATATAGATGTCCAAGCCAAGGGAGACTGGGAAATTGATGACCATCACACCAACGAAGATGTAGGCATTACTTTAGGGCAAGCTTTCAACCAAGCACTAGGCGACAGAAAAGGCATTGTCCGCTTTGGTAATTTTCTTGCACCACTGGATGAAGCCTTAGTTCAGGTAGCGCTAGACTTTTCTGGACGGCCTCACCTCAGCTACGGCTTGCAAATTCCTACTCAGAGGGTAGGAACATATGACACCCAACTGGTGCGAGAATTTTTTGTGGCTTTGGTGAACCATAGCCAAATGACACTGCACATTCGGCAACTGGATGGTATTAATTCCCATCACATTATTGAAGCGACATTTAAAGCCTTTGCAAGAGCAACACGGCAGGCGGTAGAAATTGACCCCCGACGTGCTGGCTTTATTCCCAGTTCTAAGGGAGTTCTATGACACGAGTCAAATTGAATATTGGGATTAGGCATTGAGCATTGGGCGAATGGCACTAAGAAAAGATAAAACCCCTGCTAGGGCTGGGTGTTGGGGGTAGGGTGTAGGGTGTAGGGAAAAAGTAAGAAAAGTACAATCCTCGTGCGAACATCAATGAACTTCTTGCTCACTACACCCCACACCCCACACCCCACACCCAAAAGCCTTACGAATAATAGGTTTGCCGTTAACAAGCGTGCCATTCGGCATTGGGCATTGGGCACTTGTACTGAGTTTCGACTGTGCTCAACTACCGCGTAGTCGTAAAGCCTGCGGCATAGCTACGCTTCGGGCGCAGCCTCTTCAAGAGTTGTATTCGGCATTGGGAAAAATCTACCCTTGTCTTCCCAATCCCCACTCACCAGTTTGAGCTAATTGACACACTCGTTTGTGATGGTTATTATCAGCCTACTGGGTAATTTTTAATTAATACCAAGCTGATAAATAGTGATTTAACCGAGATGAAGTCTGTTGCAGATGACCCTAATTCTCAACTTAATACGACAGACACTCCGCCAGTAGTCCTAACTTCTGAGTTGCGAAAAGCCTATCGCACTGGTTTTTGGCTAAATCAAAAAGTCGTATCTCTCAAAAACTGTTCTTTAACGGTTTACAAAGGCGAAACCTTTGGGCTGTTGGGGCCTAATGGCGCTGGTAAAACCACCCTTTTAAAATTATTGCTGGGAATTATTCATCCTACCTCTGGACGGGGATTATTATTGGATAAGCCAATAGGCGATCGCAGTGTTAAGCAACATATTGGCTATCTGCCAGAAAATCCCTATTTGTATGACTATCTCACTGGTTGGGAGTTTTTACAGCTTGCTGCTGGGTTATTCCAAATTCCCCAAAGTGTCCAACGCCAGCGCATTCCCCAACTATTGGAATTAGTCGGTTTATCCCAAGCTGATGCCCGTAAAAAGCTTTTGCGGCGCTATTCCAAAGGAATGCTCCAGCGTGTTGGTATGGCACAGGCGCTAATTAACGAACCAGATTTGGTTTTTCTAGATGAACCAATGTCTGGTCTCGATCCGGTGGGACGCTACCAAATGCGAGAAATTATTCTGGCGCTCAAAGCTGCTGGTAAGACGATTTTTTTCAACAGCCACGTTCTTAGTGAAGTAGAACAGATTTGCGATCGCATTGCCATCCTCGCTCAAGGTGAACTAATTTGCTCTGGTTCGCTCAATGAACTCTTAGGCATAAATGACACATATCAAGTAAAAGGTCAAGGTGGTGACTGGGAAATTCTCAAAAAATGGATACCCACTCTCATATTTGAGCCTGATGGTTCCTGGCACGGTACACTACAAGACGGTTACTATGATTTTCTTGCCAGTCTTCGTCTTATGGAAGGTAAAATTATCGCCATTAACTTGTCACGTCAATCCTTAGAAGAATTTTTTATTCAACAGATCCAAAGAAAAAACAACCCCTTGAATTAGTCTTGTTGCTAAGTAGTAAATTGTCTACTGGCTTGAAGAACAAAACCCAAAATTCTGCCTTTTTGAGTTCTCTTTGCCAACGCAATCCACAAAAAATAAAATTCCGACATCTTTTCAAGGTTATTTGTATTTATTTAATGAACTCGTTCCTAATTTTAGTAGTCCTTTACTACTCATCGCATATTTTAAATGTCATCAAATTAACTCTGACAATAAAAATTTATTCGTGACTACTTGATTGTTAGCTAACAGATAATTTATTGTAGAAACTGGGTTTATTGGCGTAAATCCTATGTTTTTTGATATTACTCTATTCAAGCAACATTAACTTTAACCTAACTTCACTAAAAATTTAACTTCAATAAACAAATTTCCTCCGGAAAATCACACTTTTCTAGGAAAATAAGAGTGTCGGGGAACATGAATACTTAGGTATAGTCAAAATAAAAATGTTTAGACAGTACTTTATTGATTGTAGTTTCAGAGTCTCAAGTAAATATGCTTAACAAAAGTTTGTCTAAATTCCTAATTCAGCCAGCTGTAGGTATGGCTTTGTTAACTGCTGTCAATGCCGCTGTGTCATCTGCCAGTCTAGCTCAGGGACAACCATTACCACCAACAACACAACCACCAATTACACAAACACAATTAGATACTAATTATTCATTAGGAGGCGGCGATCTCATCCGTGTAAATGTATTTGAAGTACCTGAATATACAGGTGAATACCAAATTCCCCCCGGTGGAGCAATCAACCTACCTTTAATTGGCAGTGTATCGGTATTAGGGCTAACAACTGAACAAGCTTCTGACGAAATAGCTAGAAGATATGCTCGCTTCCTCAAACGCCCCTTAATCTCAGTCAATCTCTTGTCTCCTCGTCCCATCAATATTTTTGTTGCTGGAGAGGTGACACGTCCTGGAGCTTACACTCTAAACTTGAGCGGAGGCGCCGGGAACAATCCAGGCGTACAATACCCCACTGTATTAGCCGCATTAACAACAGCGCAGGGGGTGACTTTAGCTGCGGATGTGACTCAAGTTCAATTACGGCGTAGAATAGGACGTTCTTCAGAGCAAGCTGTCACCCTCAATTTGAAAGAGCTCATTCAAACAGGCAAGTTATCGCAGGATATTACCTTGCGGGATGGAGACACTATAGTTGTGCCAACAGCAACCAACTTCAACGTCGCAGAATCTCGCAATATATTTGCATCCAACTTTGCCGCCAGTCAAACCACACCCCGCACAGTAACAATTATTGGTGAAGTTAACCGTCCTGGTTCGTATCTTGTCACCCCAGGTAATACAGATAGCCAAGTGGGCGCAACCCCTAACAGTGGCACTGCCAGTCCCACTGGTTTACCAAATGTGACACGAGTAATTCAATTAGCTGGCGGGATTACAGCACAAGCTGATGTGCGTAATCTCAAGCTACGCCGACCTACAAGAACTGGCTCAGAACAATCTATAGATATTAATCTTTGGCAACTGTTACAGAGTGGTGATGCCAATCAAGACATCATTGTGCAAGACGGAGATACAATTGTTATTCCGACGGCAACTGAAATTAACCCCGCAGAAGCGACTCAATTAGCTACGACTACTTTGTCTCCTACACGGATTCAGGTTGGTGTGGTAGGCGAAGTTAAAAAACCAGGCCTGACAGACGTTCAACCAAATAGTTCTTTAAATCAAGCTATACTCGCTGCTGGCGGATTTAATGATGCCAGAGCTAGTAGTAGTGCTGTTGATTTAATTCGCCTCAACCCTAATGGTTCTGTCACTAAACGTATAGTAAAAGTGGATTTCTCGGCTGGGATTAATGAGCAAACTAATCCCATACTCCGCAATAATGACGTTGTAGTAGTCAACCGATCTGGTTCAGCTAAGACTGGCGATACCGTCAACACCATAACTGGACCTCTAGGTGTTATCTTTAATCTTTTGAACTTATTCGGACTTTAGTTTAAAAGATAGATGCAAATTGGGGACGTTAGCCAACCCTCTTCGTCCCTAAAATTGCACTATCCTTTAATCAAAAGCAAGTTACACATAACAAACGCTTCACAAGACATTGCTTCTTCCAACTTGCGTTTTCTAAATGCTGTGATACTTGTTAATACAAGTCTGCTATAAATACTCTGACAGCCGCTCTCTTCTGATTTGCCAATGTTCTAAGCTATCTGACCACTTTTATATATCCGTCATTATAATAATTTTAAGTAATATTACCTATAAAAAAATACTGTAAACTTTAAAACTCTCACTGTAAATTCATAATGTGCATTGATAGGCTTTTGAAATCTTTATTGTAGGTACTCGGATTTCTTATGATAATGAGAATATTTTAGAAAGCAGATTTCGTAAATACTAGTTCATCACTGATTTTTAGTCATTCAGTGATTCTTATTATCATAAGAATTATTTAAGTAAATCAACTAATTGATGACAGATATACTATTTTAACCACAGATACCGCGTATACACAGTAGAATGATGTCGAATTGGAAATGACGCCATTTGTACGGTTGCTTGGTGTTCATGAATAGGGTAACTCTGGATACTGATATTTTTATTCAGTGACTTTATCAGATGTTTGCAATTTTTTGGAACACAAGCTCAAAAGGTGGTTCAGCCATATTTACGCGAAAATGCGCAGGTTTAAACCTATAAAACCGTGTATAAACTTACAAGTGGCAGTGATACGACCGTATCCAATACTGGGTTATTAACTAAGGCTAGAGTTACTAACCGTTAACGATTGAGTTTTTGCAACATACCCTATTTTTTCCCTATGATGATTCATGGTTTCGGTTTTCTCAGTTTGAGCGCATCTCTTGTACTTCCCTGGGCATTAACAGGTCTGGTTCAAGGGCAGAGAATAACAGAGTCTTTCTTTAAAGATGTTCCTCAGCCATCCACTATTCAGGAAACACCACTACCTAACCGCAAGTTGATCAGTGGTATTTCAACTGGGACAACATACTATGTTAGTGGTAACGGAAACGACAGAAATAGCGGACTTTCTACCTCATCCGCTTTTAGAACACTTCAAAGGGCAGCAAACCTGACTAATCCTGGCGACACGGTACTTATTATGAACGGGCAATACAAAAATGGGCCCAAAAACGGTGCTGTACTAAGTATTAAACGTTCTGGAACTGCAAATGCATGGATTAAATATAAAGCATATCCTGGGCATTTTCCAAAAATTCAGCACAATACGTGGAATGGTATCTCGATTTCAAATGGAGCTTCATACATCGAGATTAACGAGCTGGAGGTTATAGGGAACAATGCTAATATCACCCGTAATTATGCGTTAAGTCAGAAATATAACACATCAAATCAGCTTACTAGCGGAAATTGCATAAGCATTGATGGAGGAAACAAAGGCCGTTCTCATCATATAAATATTCTAAACAACAAAGTGCATGATTGTGGAGGAGCAGGTATCTCAGCAATCCAAGCTGATTATGTGAAAGTGGATAATAACACTGTTTTCAATAACGCTTGGTACACAGTTCATGGTTGCAGTGGCATTTCCCTGCTTAATAATTGGAGTTCTGACAACAAGCAGGGATACAAGATATTTGTGACCAATAACAGAAGCTACAATAATCGAATGTACGTTCCTTGGATTGGTTCCGGAACGATTTCAGACGGTAATGGTATTATTGTTGATGTTTCAAAAGGATATAGAGGACGGATTTTAATTGCAAACAATCTCACCTACAATAATGGCGGTTCAGGTATTCATTCCCATGATAGTCAGCATATCGATATTATCAACAACACGGCATATTTGAATCAGCAAAGTCCAGAAGTTAAAAAAAAGGGAAAAGGCGAAATTTATGCGGGTTATTCGTCTGATGTCAAAATTTTCAATAACATTATGTATCCTTCCCCTGGTAATGTTGCGAATAGCAATATGAAAAATGTCAACGTCAGTTATAACTACAATGTTTATCGTAATAATTCGACAATCAAGATTACAGGGCCTAACGATATGATTGCAGATCCACAGTTTGTTAATGCCTCGGCTCGTGACTTTAGATTGAAATCAACAAGTCCGGCAATTAATAGTGGCTTAAAGTGGAGTAGTTTGAAAACTGATTTTCTAGGCAATCCTCGTGTGTCCGGTTCTGCACCTGATAGAGGAGCATACGAAAATCGGTAGTAGTTAAAAGTATGGCATTGGGTTGTAGGATAAAGTTTTTATTGATATATAGCTTTTGTCTACAACTCAATTCAAGAAGGCCAGCAACAGCCACGAAGCAAAACAGTGAAGATATATCTTATCCGATCTAGGAGCGCTATATAAATAATTCTTAGTCCGGTTAATTACTTATTATTTAAAACTTCTGGCGTCTTTACGTCAGTCTTTATTAATAAATATTTATCCGGACTTGATGTAACTCCTAAAATAATTTTTTAGAAGCTTTATTTCTTCGCCAGTCCCTTAAGCTCTTTTTTCAACTCTCTTGGGTTAAAGTATTCGTGAGAATGATATCGATAACTACTAGATTCATTTTTATCAATGACTCCATTGACTACTAAACCTAGAACGTTGTAATTGGATCTCTCTAATATCTCTTGAGCAGCATTAGCACTGTTGGAATCAATTACTCCGGGTCGGGCTACTAACAAAATACCATCAGTCATTTGGCTTAAAGTCAAAGCATCGGCTGCCAAAAGCAGTGGAGGAGCATCAATAATTACAAAATCATACTTGTACTGGGATGAGAAACTATCAATGAGTGATGCCATCCGTTTTGAGTCAAGCAAAGCAAGTGGGTTGGGAGGCCTAACTCCAGCAGTTAAAACATCAAGGTTGTCCATTACCTTAGATACGGCAATGTTAAATTCAGCCTGACCTACGAGAACCTCACTTAAACCAACTTCATTGGTTAATTGCCAGAGATGATGTTGAGAAGGAACTCGCATATCTGCATCTATTAATAAAACTTGACGTCCTAGTTGAGCGATCGCTGCTGCCAAATTAGCTGAAACTGTAGACTTGCCTTCTTTAGGAATTGCACTAGTTATCACAATGGTTTTAAGCAATTTATCTGAACTTAAGAATTTCAGATTTGCTTGAATCATCCGGTACATTTCACTCGTTAAAGAGTGAGGAGTATCTCTGACGGCAACTGTTTGAGACGTAGATTCTGCATTGGAATCACGGGAACGAAGCTTTTTAACAGACAAAGGAACAATTCCTAGCAAAGTATATCCAAATACATCTCTAATTTCTTTAAGTGTTTTTAGAGATCTATCTCTCATCGCGAGAAAAAGTACAGTTGTGGTAGCAAAAAACAAACCGAACATGACTCCTAGCACCAAAACAATTATTTTTTTGGTTAATGTAGGATCTTCAGGCACTAAAGCCTGAGCAATAATTCGGGAACTAGGGGTATTTGTATTTTCAACTAACTGTAATTCTTGAACCTTTTTCAATAGAGTTTGATAGGTCGATTCTGCAACTTCAACTTTCCGTTCTAACTCCCGCTGGTTTTGAGCCAACTGGGGTATGAGTTTCACCCGCTGTTCATAGCTGGCACGAGAATTATATAGTGACGAGAGTCTTTGAGTTAAGCCAAAACGTTGTATTTCTGATTGCAGAAAGTTTTGTATCAGGCTTTGTCTGAGTTCTCCAATCTGCAATAGGCTCTGGGGAACTTGTGTTTGATTGCCAACAGTCTGACCAACTTGCTGTTGTAGGAGAGATTTTAAATTCGCTTTTTTTGCTTCTAGGTTAATAATTACTGGGTTATCATCTAGAAAACGGCTGCGCTCAACCGCTAACTGCCGATCGGTCTCTTGGAGTTGTGTAAGAATTCCCTGTACTGCTGGTGACTGACTGAGGGCACTCACAGCGATCGCTTCCTGAGAATTTAGCTCTACTTTCTGCCGTAGTTGATTGGTTTGGGCATTTACCTCATCCAGTTGAGCCTTGACAGTATTCATCTCATTGTCTAGATTTCCAATAGTCGCAACAGCTGACCTTGTTTCCTCTGATAAATCTGCAATCTGATGCTTTTGTTTAAATATACGTAGCGCTACTTCTGCATTATTAACAGCAGCTTGAGTTGTAGGAAGTTGCTTGGCCATAAACTGACGAGTCGCTCCTGCCTCAGAGCGATTTGTCAGAATATCATTTTCTAAATAAAACCTCATAATTGTGTTGACTACTGCTGCTGCTTCTTCAGGATTGTGACTTTTATAAGTAATACGCAATACATCTGTCCCACCAACAATTTTTAGGTTCAGGGCTTTTAATAATGCTTTCACCTCCAAAGGTTCACCTTCGTTGTCTTTTAGTTGTAGTTTGTCTATTGTCCGTTGTAATAAAGCTGGGGAAGAAATAACTTCTATCTGACTGCTTATGGGATTTTGAGTTGCTACCAATGGTTTCAGATCTCCTGCTTCTCCTCCTTCAGAGGTATCAGGGTAAAGATTATTGCCTGCTACTTTAAAACTGGGAATCCTGAATAACAGTTTTCCTTCTGCTTCATAGTCTGGCTTCAGAAATTGTGTAGATATGGCACTTAGAATAACTGTCGCCACAAATATACTGAAAGCAGGCAACCACCAGCGTTTCAATATCAATAAGTAACGATTAAGGTCTAAATCAATAGATTCTCTAGATTCCATAGATTTTTCTGACATAAATCTTCCAAAGTACAGGTCTTAAGCAAGAAACTCAAAATTGACTTATAACAGTCACAAACCAGTGCAATTGACAATACTGATTATGTATAATTTTACAATATAAAACATAGTATAGACGAATACGGTTCAGTTAAAGCTTAACTCTTTATCGAAATCCTTTTTTTAACGAACCGCCAAAGGCGCAAATAAAAGAAGCAAGAAGTGCTTAAATGAAATGTATTGTAGTATATATTTAAGTGAAAAATTTAGTCCCCATTGAGTGCAAATCTATAACGGTAGTGTGTGTACCTTTATTGAGCAAAACCTTTATTAGCTTTGAGATTTCAAGTGAGTTAACTACGTCCTAACTATAACTGCCTTCCCATAAATCAACCCTTTAATAACAAGAGGTTAAATTAAATTTTTTTTGCATTAGCCATCAACCACTAATATTCATTCAAATTTATTTTTGGATTATCAAAGACTTGATTTTTTACTTAGATAGATTTTTTACTTAGATATTATACGGCTAGATTCCTTGTCATATTAACTATCTTAGCCAAAGCAAAAATTTCAAAGTCAAGTAAAAAACTCGTTCTTTAGTCATTTTGTAATTTTTGACCATAAACATCTACTCATTACTCAACTCACTTACTACTTAATATAGTAATTCTGAAAGTTAAAGTAGCTACCTACTTTGCCAAACTTTATCGTAAGCATCTAACAGTTTTGGAGCTTGATATTGCCATTCAAGAATTTCCTCCATTCTACGTCGTCCCTCGGCTCCGATCTTTTGTCTACGTTCAGGAGAATCTAGAAGTTCCAAAATTTTCTCGGCAAATTCTACCTCGTCATTAGGTTTGGCATAAAGAGATGCTTCTTGTGCAGAACGTCTTCCCTCTCGCAAATCAAACTGGACAATTGCTTTTCCCATTGCCATGTATTCAAGGATTTTATTCATAGTGCAGTTTTCGTTATAAGCAGATGTTGGAGAAGGTTCTACACACACGTCGCAGCTGGAAAGCCGCTCTAAAAGTTCTTCACCTTGCTTAAACCCTGTAAATTCTACAAAATCATTCACTTCTAACTCTTTGGATAAGTCCTTGAGCTTTTCTGCCATAGGACCACTACCAATTAGCATAAAGTGAATATCAGAGCGATTTTTTTTGTGGACAATGTAATATACCATTCTTAAGAGATAATCGATACCTTCTGGTTCTCCCATGACACCCATGTAACCTATCAAGTAGTTTCTACCTCTGCGGTAATTGGGGTTTGGAGGCATTCGGCGAAAGCGCGAAAGATCCGGCGCACTACGAACTACAAATACTTTCTCTGGTTTCTTGTGCCCACGCTTAAGAGCTACTTCTCGGTGTGACTCGTTCGTTGAAATTACCATATCTGCTGTGGCATAGGTTAAGCGTTCAGCCCAGCGTAATCCATAATAAAAAATATCGCGCCGACGATACTTAGCTTCATACATTTCTGGACTGAGATCGTGATGATCGAAGATAATAGATATACCATGAAATAATTTAAACCATGCTGCTACCAAGAAAAGTAAATCGGGCGGATTACAAATATGTATGACATCAAAACCACGCTCTCGCCATACCCTTTGAGCTAGACGGAATTGCCAGTTAATCGCCCAACTGTACTCTCGGAGATAGCCAATGACAGAACTTTCTTCCGGTGGTAGAGGGTGACGGTAAATGTGAATCTGCTCAATAATTTCGTAATCTTTTTCAAAGCCATTACCCGTAGGTGAAATTACACTAACTTCATACCCAGCTTTTTGCAAAGTAGTTGCTTCCATCCATACCCGTCTATCAAAGGGAACTGGGAGATTTTCAACAATAATTAATACTTTTTTCGGTGATGCCATAATAATTTCAATTTTTAATTAGTTTAGTCAGTAATTATTCACTTACTCGGAAAAATGCTTGAAACCCTGAATTTATAGGTATAGCCAGGGTAAATGTGAAAGGCTACTTTAGTAAAACACTCAGTCGTCAAGTCTAAAATATACCTTATTTATGGAACTTATATTCATAACTTGGCGAAACTGGATTAAATAATAAATATGCATATACACATCATGACAGCTATCAGTTTTGCTGTTATTAGCTGGTTACAATTATATTGATTAATCATCTGATTTTTAGATTTTGACTGAGAGAGATGCCGCCACATAGAGTATCCAAGTCAAACTATTTGATTCCATTAAGTTAGACTCAGTGAGGCTAGATAAAAGTATATATGTCATGTGTATAAGTGGCCAAATATCAAATGCTGTTTTGCTACTACGCACCCAAGCAAATCCTTGCAGATAATTGCGCCAAAATCCAAAAAAGAAGACTCCTAAGCCCAAAAGACCCAAATCTAGGCAAAGAGCGAGATATCCATTGTGGGGGTGGCTTGGCGTCCATGCAGCTGCAAGCCAAATATCGGCAGATTCGCCATTCCATCCTTGCCAGAATCCACCATAACCGTAACCAAGCCAAGGATGTTTCCAAATCTTATCAATTACTAATGGCCACAACTCTGTTCGACCCGTCAGCGTCGCATCTTTACCAATTGCATTGAACAGGACATTCGCGTTACTAGACAACCAAAAATATAAGCTTTGGCCGATAGTAGCTATCATTATTAGGGTTGGTACCATGAACTGGTAAGACCAACGCCAAATTTGAAAACCAAAAAATGTCAATATTATGATTAATAGGTTAACTAAAGATGAACCGGAAGCAGAAAGCCGTAAGAGTATTATTGACAAGCCAAATCCTGCCCAGAAAAGCCAATTACGTCTTTGAGTTTGATAACCAAGTATAAAAAAAGTCATACTACTTGTTACCATTCTTGCTCCCAGACCGTTTTTGTGCGTGAATACTCCACGCCACTTTGAGCCATCCAAATCGCTCTGTATTCCGTATTTAGGCAAAGCTATGGCAAAAACAAAACTGAGTACTATAATAATTGCAAAGTTCCAAGCAAGTAAATGTAACTGCTGTTTTAAGTTATATCGTGAAGCAAAATATAGTCCAAATAAACTGGAATTAATCAGGGAAAAACTATTTTTTAATGTTGTTGATGGTTCAAAAGACCAAATAATAGAAACAGCTGACAATAAAATTAAAGAATAAAGCCAAAAGTCTTTCCTAAGGAAATAAAGAGTTTTCTTCCAACGCAAAATTAGTAGTACTAAGGTAACTAAGTAGATTAAAGAATAAATAATCCGAATCACAGAGCTATCATATTCTACTAAATCAGTCTGCCCTGCTCCTCCTGACAGTACAACAACAAAAATTGCCCCTGAATACATCAGCAAGCTCAAAATTGTGAATACCTGTTCAGCAAAAATTAGTATTTTTTTCATAATAAATTAACTAATATTTATTTTGCATATTCAGTTCTTTATAATAAACTTGAGCTGTTTGAGCGGCAATATTTGACCAATTTAAATCTTCCTGACAGCGAGCTAATGCCGCAGCTTGCATACGTTGTTGCAAATCGCGATCGCTTAACAAATAAATAATGGCATCAGCTAAAGATTGAACATCACAAGGTGGAACTAACAAACCATCTTTTTTATGCTGAATTATCTCACTTAATCCCCCTACTTCAGAGGCTACAACCAAGGTTCCCATCCCATAAGATAAGGCTGCCACTCCACTTTGAGAGGCTTCTATGTATGGTAGAACTGTTATCGTACTGCGTTGAAATAGATTACTTACTTCTTCAAGGGGGATAAAGTCATTGATAATTTCGTAGTGTTTTTCATCATAACCATTAGGGAAATATTGTTTGATATTTTCTCCCCGTCCAGCGATAATCAGTTTGACTTCAGGTATACGTTCAGCAATTAAAGGCATAGCCTGAAGTAAATATTTCAATCCTTTGTATGGCCAGATGCGGCCAAAAAATAGTAACGTATTTGGATCGCGAGTCTGACTATATTTCTTACCCCGACGCTGATACAAACTACCAAGTTCCCCATGTGGTAAAACATTGACTCGCTCTTGAGGTATACGAAATTGTTCAATTAGAATCTTTTTTAGTTGATGAGTATGAACAATCAATTGTTGGGAACGATAGAAGGCAATACGCCTAGTATACTCTGAACCGAATACAGCCATGCTATCTCCTGGGTGACGGAATATGTCGTGGATAGTTGTCACCAATGGCGGCATTTTGTTGAGTAACAAAGTCCAATCATACCAAGGATCGTTAGTTTCTTGCACATGTAAGATATCCGGCTGTATGTCTTTGATAATACGCATCATCGCGTACATCGACAATAGGTTGCGTGGATCGCGAATCCGTGGTTTTTTAAAGCTAATTACGCGGATGTTGGGATCGAGAACATTGCTACAGACATTTGAAACTTTTTCCGGGTGAATTAGCGTTAAATCAACATATTTAACCAGACTGTTTGCTAATTCAATAGTGTAATCTTCAAAGCTAAAATGTAATAAAGCAACTTTAATCATAATTACAATTATATCCTCCCTCTTAAATTCTTTATTTCATCAGTTTTTATATTTTTTTATTTATGAGTTAATAATAATTTATTTGAGACTAATTACATTACTGCGATCTTAACAATTTCAACCATAAAAACCGAAACCCTCCAAATGCACGAATACCTAAATAAGTTACAAATAAAGTATAAACACAAGTTGCAATAATTAGAGTTAATATAAAGTTTAAACTAAGTTTTTGTAAAAATATTAATATAGGTAGCATTACAATAGTTATTATTAATGGTCGGCGCACAATTCGCCATAAATTTAATGAAAATAGACGAGTATAGGTGAAATAAATATACTGGCTAAAACCAGAAATAGTCATCAATAATACCATTAAAGCTGCACCTAGTAACTGATAGCGCGAAACTAATACCACACCTCCTAAGCTCCCTAATGTACTGGTAATAACTACTTCACGTAGGTTCACTATCTCGAAACCATTGGCTACAAGTAAATAAGTCAGTGAGCGGGTAAACGGCAAAAAAATAAGTGATGCAGCGCTGATTGTAAGAGCTATATTTGCTTCAGCAAAGCTAGCATTATAGAGAAAAACTAATAAATCTTTGCCAAACAATAAGATCCCAAGAAATAAGGGCAATGCGATGATTAGTAGGATTTCGATAAGATTTTCAGCTATCTGCCTCTGCTTTTCCCTTCCTTGCTCTACTGCTTTTGAAAGCCTTGGAAATATTGCTAAACTCATACTGTTAGCAATAATCAAAAACGGTTGTAATAATTGTGTTATTCCGCCAAATAAACCTACTAAAAACTCGTTTCCTAATAATGAAAGGATCAGTATTTGAATTCTGCCAATTACTACAGCTATTGCTTCAATAGCAAAAAATGTGCGCGCATTTTTGATTGTATTAAAGACAAAATTTCTATCGATTTGCCATTTTATTTTTACTAACCGAGCGATAAAAATCCATTCAATTACTAAAATTAGTGTTTCAGAAAAAACTAGGATCGCCCCTAAATATTCAATTCCATATTTTAGTTGCATCGCCCAAATCATGATTATTAGGCGTAAAATATAAACTGGCACTGTAGCGATCGCAATCAGATGCATCTTTTCTTTCGCTTGAAAAATTGCCTCTGTGATATTAGAAAGCGCAAAGGGGATGATCGTTAAACCCATTATGTAACAAACAGTCGAGGTTTTAGTACTATAGGGAAGTAAAAATACTACAATCACCAATGCTCCATAACTGAAAAAACTAAATATTAGCTGTAAGCAAGTACCACTCATTAAATAGACTGATGTTTTTTGGGGTTCACGAGCTAGTTCTCTAGTGAACAATGTTTTTAGCCCTTGTGAAGCAATGCCTACAAAAATAAAATAGTAGCTATATGCTAGTAGATACTGCCCTAAAGCCTCAGCTCCTAGAGTACGAGCAATCGAAGCGGTTAAGACAAAGGCTGTAACACTTTGTACTAACCGATTGAGTATCATTGAGAAGGAATTACTTATGAATTTGTACTTTTCTACCATTCTTATAATTCTTAATTCAGCTTAATTCTTTCATTTTGAGTCATCATGATTTTTTCGGATATATCCTGCTAGATTTTTTAGAACATCCTCTCTGTAATGTAAAAAAATCTAAATTGAATCCGCCACAAATTAAACTGAAAACTGCAATAATTTTATTGATTTATACGAAAAGTAAATTCTCTAATCATAGCTGCCCAGCTAGAGATTTTTTATTTTAGTAAGCACCATCTTTTTGCAAAACCACCATAACTGTTTTAAGGAGAATTTCAAAGTCTAACCTTAGTGACCAATTTTCGATATAGCTAATATCGAGATGAATCACTTGTTCAAAATCTAAAATGTTTGAGCGACCTGAGACTTGCCAAAGACCCGTAATACCAGGTAAAATTTCATGTCGAATAAAATGATGTTCGGCAAACTTTTCAACATCTCTGGTAGGTAAAGGGCGAGGTCCCACTATACTCATTTCTCCAAGGATAACGTTAAAAAGTTGAGGTAATTCGTCTAAACTGTAACGACGGAGAAATTTCCCAACACGGGTAATGCGAGGATCATCTTTAATTTTAAAGATAATCCCATCTTTTGTTTCATTTAATGCTTCTAATTCTTTTTGTAACTTTTCCGCATCAGACCTCATTGTTCTGAATTTCCATACTTTAAACTGTTGACCATGTAGACCTATACGCGTTTGTTTGTAGAATACTGTGCCTGGAGAGTCAAGTTTTATAGCTATAGCTATAGCTATATAAATGGGGAATAAGAACATTACAAATAAAGTTGCAAAACAAAAATCACAGCTACGCTTTATCCAAAAATCTTTACCTGTAATTATTGGACAATCCAAACTTAAACAAGGCATTCCTCCTATTTTGTTGAATTGTACGTTTTTATAAATTGGTTTTAATTCCATCGGTAAAATATGTACTTGTATCCCAGATGCTTGAAACAACCAGCACAAAAACATTCTATTTTTTAGCGCATCCCAAGATATAAAAACTTCTGTCACTCCTAGTTGATTAAGCTGAGTCAATGTTTGCTGACGCTGATATCTGTCTAGTGAATTGGCATTCGCAGTTCCAGATATAATGTAATGCTTTTCTTTTTTTATAAAACTCTCTATCTGCTCGTGATCCTGAGGATCGCAAATAATGAAAACAGAAGAACGAACTATTTTTTTTTGTTTGCGTAGATATTCAAGAGTAATATTTACAGCATATCTACCAGTACAAACAAAAAATACACTTAGCAACCAAGGTAATAATATTAATTTTGGACGTGTTATATCAATAACTGGTTTATACAAAAAACTAACTAATAGTATTAATCCATGAGCAAAAGTTAGCGATTTGATAATATTGAAATAGTCATAACGTTTTTGACCTTCTCTATAAATTCCTTCGATAGCTAGCGATCCTATTTGAATCCCAATAGCTGTTAAAATAGGTAAATAATGGCTCGGTATATACCAACTAAAGTGTCCATCAGTAGATTGATATGCTGCTAAAACCCAAGCTAAAAATAAAAGAGTACAGTCTACTAAGAATAATGTTGTTAATCTTAACCACCACGAACCCTTACGTACTGTGACAAACGTCGATGCACGTAAATCCAAAGGTGCTTCACTGAATTTATTTGTTGTAATGCTTTGATTACTCATGAGTAGGAACACTTGGTGTAGGTAAAATTTGATAGGAGCTTAAAAATACAAGACAATTTAGCTATTTCACTATTTTTATTTACAAATAAACCTGGAATTTTTAGTCTTAGTCTTAATCATTTTCTTTAGAGTAACTTTAAGTTCTCGATCAAAAACATTTTCCAGGTCGGTTTGAGTGCTGTTTTACTAACGAGATATTTAGGTTTGATTGCAGTATATAATCACATTTTAGTCTGTACAAATTTAATAAAAAAAAGGATTTGTTGACCAATTTAGATTATTAGTAATTAAACAAAACTGCGGATGTTAAGAATCAAGCAAGTAGGCAAACATAAAAATAAAATATTATAATTTTCCAGGTTACTAATACATCAGCTCGATCGTGGATATCGCAGATATCTTGGAGAGTTTCACTTCTTTGTTCGAGGTATAGAATTATTGATATAACCTCAGGAATCACTCTAGCATATTTATTTAGACTAATTCAGCTTTGAATATAAAGTTGTCTTATTCTATCTGTTGTTCTTACGCAGAATTACTGATTAAAAATTATATTACATAACTTATAATAAAATGCATTAAAAGTTTGATTTTTGTAATAAAACTTTACATTGCTGACTTAAGTCAGTTTCATAGACATTTCTAAATGAAGTCTTAAAAGGGCAGCAACCTTAAGATGAGACTGTAGTTTAGAGTAGAAGACTGATGTTACAAACTTAATTGAGTTTTATAAGGTTGGCTAAATTATCCAAAAAAATAAGATTATGACTTTACATTAAATTTATATAATTAGAGACAAAATGAAGATTTTGTAAAAACTATCTTTCATCAAGTAGATTTTACTGAGATAGGATAATGTACCTTTATAATTACGTGTAAGTGTTTGTATTTATTCGATAAAACAGAAATTTGATTTTTGGGATTAAACTGCAATAATTTCGAGTTTCATTTCAATCAATAAGACACAGGGTAAAAGTATGGTGACTAGTAAATTAGATATAGTAGATCGATTGGGCAGGTTTTTAAACAATAAAAAATGGCGTTTGCTGACAAATTTGCGTCTAAACAATTTAAAAGTTAATAAGATTTTACGATCAACAAATGATTCGGAAATAGGCAAAGTCCAAATAGAAATAAACAATTTATATTTTTCTGAAAAAGATTATAGGGATTTTATAAATTCGGATGTATTAAGTAAATATAATCAGCTTGATTACATCCATTCTAAGCCACTTGAATATCTGACGACAATGAGTCTATTAGATTTGAAAGAAGGTGATGAAATACTAGATGCTGCTGGTGGTGAGAAAGCTGAATATATAAAGGCTTTAATGGCAGTTTCGGAGTTCAAATTGAATGCTTACTGTCAAGACTCCTTATTGGACGGAAAAGTCACAGATGGAATTAAGTACATTGGTGGCTCTATTGATGCGATCCCTCTCCCAGATGAATCTTTAGATGGAATTAGCTGTCATCATTCTTTTGAGCATTTCCAAGATGATTTGGATATTAAGTTTATTAAAGAGGCAGTACGTTTATTGAAAGTGGGCAGAAAACTTGTCATTGCACCGCTATTTTTAACTAACGAATATGCAGAAATCTGGAACAATAAACGGATTCAGAAGCCCAATGTTGACAAAGCAATTACAATTTTTGACAATACTGCAAGCTTTGCTGGATGGGGTGCATATGAAGGCTTTGCTAGAACTTACAGTCCTGATGCATTTAAAACAAGAATTGTTGAAAATTTACCGAGCAACTGCTATGCAAAAATCTACAAAGTTATTGTAGATGGGAAACCTGTGCCAGACCTCCAAAAAAATTATCATCAACCTCTGCTCAATGCTGAAATGAAGGCACTGGTAATAGTCAAAAACTAAAGAGCAAGCAACTTTTTAGTTTGATAAGTGTTATAACTGTTTGCAATTCTTTGGAGTTCAAATAATTAGTAGGGGTGCACAAGATGTCTGTGTGCTCCTAGCGTCTGTATCATTTAATATTGCTGTATATCAGTTCTATGATAACTAATAGTATTCTGCTTATTTTCTAGAGATTGGAAACTGTATTTGCTCATATCTTTTTTAGTCATAAACCTTTAATTATTTATGCCCACTGGAACTTAATATAGAAAATGCAGATAAATAGTCAGACATCAGAAGAATATAAGCAAAAGATTACCTTAAATACCTTAACTAACATTATCGACACTCAATTTTTACAGGAATTAAATGATACCCAAGTAGTTTATCATCAGTATCTGTGCATTCATCAAATGTTCGAGATGCAAGTAGAGCGATCGCCCCAAGCCATTGCAGTAATATGCGAAAATACACAACTTACTTATCAACAGTTAAACCAGCGGGCGAATCAACTAGCGCACTACCTACGTTCTTTAGGCGTTGGGCCGGAAGTACTTGTGGGTATATGTCTGGAGCGCTCCTTAGAGATGATTATAGGACTACTGGGCATTCTCAAAGCTGGAGGCGCTTATGTGCCTTTAGATCCAGCATATCCCTCAGAACGTTTAGCCTTTATTTTGGAAGACACCCAAACAGCAGTATTGTTAACCCAAGAAAAATTGGTCAAGAACTTACCACCGCATCAGGCACAAGTGGTTTGTCTCGACTCAAACTGGCAAGGGAATATCCAAAACAGTCAAGAAAATCCTGTAAATCAAACTACAGCTGATAACCTCATCTACGTAATCTATACATCTGGTTCTACAGGACAGCCTAAGGGTGTAATGATCCCTCACCGTGGTATCTGCAATCAACTCCACTGGAAGCAAACAACTTTTGGATTAACTCACGCAGACAAAGTTTTACTGACTATTTCTTTTAGCTTCGATCCTTCAGTGTGGCAGATATTCTGGCCATTGTGCTTTGGGGGGCAATTATTTATAGCTCGCCCTGGTGGACATCAAGATACAGCCTATCTTGTGAAGGTGATTACTGAGCAGCAAATCACAGTTCTGGCTTTAGTACCTTCTATCCTGCGTGTCTTATTAGAAGAGAAGGGAATTGAAAATTGCCGATTCATCAGACACATTACCTGCGGTGGTGAAGCTTTACCTGGCGAACTTATAGAACGCTTCTTTGCCCAATTGAATTTGGACAATGTTTTACATAATTGTTACGGCCCGACAGAAGCTTCTATTGATACCACTTTCTGGAGTTGCCAACGTGGCACTAATTATGCTATTGCACCCATTGGCCGTCCGATTACCAATGCAGAGATTCACATCCTCGATGACAATTTGCAGCCAGTGCCTATTGGTGAATCAGGTGAACTGCACATTGGCGGTATTGGTCTAGCGCGAGGTTATCTTAACCGTCCAGAATTGACCATAGAGAAGTTTATTTTTGACCCCTTTAGCTCTGAACCTGGGGCACGCCTTTACAAAACTGGGGACTTAGCACGTTATTTGAGCGATGGTAATATCGAATTCCTTGGTCGGATTGACCACCAAGTTAAAATACGTGGCTTCCGAATTGAATTAGGAGAAATTGAAGCCATACTAGCTCAACATCCAGCACTGACGCAGACTTTAGTCATAGCCAGAGAGGATGCGCCTGGAGACAAGCGACTCATAGCATATATTGTTGCCAGTCCAGAGCAAATTCCTAGTCAAGCTGAATTGCGTTGCTTTTTGGAAGCTCGGTTGCCAGAATACATGGTGCCTGCTTTCTTTGTCTTTTTGGACACCCTACCATTAAATCCCAACGGTAAAATAGACCGCCGCGCCTTACCTGCACCGGATACATCTTATATTAGGCTGTCAAATAACTTTGTTCCACCTCAGAATTCGACAGAAGAAGTCTTAGCTGGCATTTGGGCGAAAGTTTTGTGTTTGGAGCAAGTAGGCATCCACGACAATTTTTTTGAATTGGGAGGGCATTCACTCCTGGCCACTCAAGTGATGTCTAGAGTTCGTCAAGCTTTTCAAATAGAAATAGCGTTGCAACTCTTATTTGAGAATCCCACGATCGCTACTTTAGCTCAAGCAATTACCCAAAACCAAACTCCAAAAAACGACCCCCAAAATCAGACCATTTCTCAAATAGCCAATCGGCAATCAGCCCCTCTATCCTTTGCCCAGCAGCGAGTCTGGTTTTTGGAGCAGTTGGAACCCAACAGCCGAGCGTATATTGTCTCCAATGCACAACGCTTAACGGGCAAGTTAAACCTGAGTATATTACAACAGTCATTAGATGCGATCGTTGTCCATCATCAGGCATTGCGAACCAACTTTATTACATCACCTGATGGTAGCCCGATACAAGTAATTGGCACGCCTCGGCCAGTGGAACTTAAAATCATTCAGGTAACAAAAGACCAAGTAGAATTTCTCCTAAATCAAGAGGTTCAACGCCCCTTCAACTTAGAATCTGACTTAATGTTGCGTGCTACTTTGCTCCAAGTAGACGAGCAGGAGCATATACTCTTGTTAATGATGCACCACATCGCCTCAGATGGTTGGTCAATTGGTATTCTTTGGCAGCAGTTAATAGCCCTTTATGAAGCCTTTTTGAGTAGTAAGCCTTCTCCATTAGCAAAATTGCCCATTCAGTATGCGGATTTTGCTGTGTGGCAGCACCAATGGCTATCAGGTGAAGTACTTTCTAAGCAAATTAACTATTGGAAAACCCAATTAGCAGGTGCTAATACTGTACTGGAATTGCCTACCGACCGACCACGGCCACCAGTGCAAACTTACCAAGGAGCAGCCCAATCTCTGATGCTACCGCCAACTTTGAGTGCATCACTCACAGAACTCTCGCATCAGGAGGGTGTCACTCTATTCATGACATTGCTGGCAGCTTTTGGGACAATACTGCACCGCTACACTGGGCAAGAAGACATTCTTATCGGTTCTCCCATTGCCGGACGTAACCGTTCTGAGATTGAAGAGTTAATTGGATTTTTTATTAACACCGTTGTTTTACGGACTGATTTTGCTGACAACCCCAGTTTTCGTTCAGTGCTAAATCGAGTTCGCCAGATGGCATTAGCTGCTTATGCCCATCAAGATATGCCCTTCGAGAAACTGGTAGAAGAACTGCAACCAGAGCGAGATACCAGTCGCAACCCACTGTTTCAAGTGTGGTTTAATATGCTCAACTTAAGGGACATCCAACTAGAACTATCTGGAGTGGCTATCGAACCAGTCTCAATCCTAGAAACAGCTTCTAAGTTTGACTTAACCCTTTACGTTACAGAACAAAATCAAGGAATCCAACTTGATTTAGTCTACAACACCGATCTGTTTACTTCCGAGCGGATGATGGAAATGCTTCATCAATTCCATCACTTGCTAAATCAAATTGTTGCTGCTCCAGAGAGGAAAATTAGTTTATATTCTCTGGTGACACCAAAAGCGCAACTTTTGCTGCCAGAACCAAGGGCGGTTTTACCAGAACCACAGTATCAGTTGACGACAACAATGTTTACCTCTTGGGTAAATCGTACCCCAGAACATTCATCACTTCGTCAAGGAATTCGCACTTGGAATTATGGGGAATTGGGCAAAATCGCTCAAACCTTAGCACAGGTTTTGTTATCTCACGGAGTAGAGCGGGGAGATGTTGTAGCTGTATATGGTACACGCAGCTTTGGGCTAATTGCCAGTATGCTAGGCGTACTCTTAAGTGGCGGTGTGCTACTCACCCTCGATCCGAAACTTCCCAGCCAACGCCAGCGCCTGATGCTACAGGAAGCTAAAGCTAAATACATATTATATATTGATGGTCAGCGTCCAGAAGACGAAAATATAGGGGAGTCTTTAACTAGCATCTGTGTCAACCCAGACACAGGAAAAGCGATAAATTCCCAAAAGAGGATTGAAACCGTAAATCTACCTGAAATTGCTGACGACGATGCAGCTTATATTTTCTTTACTTCCGGCACTACTGGTGTGCCCAAAGGGGTGCTGGGGTGTCATAAAGGGTTGGCGCATTTTCTGAACTGGCAGCGACAGACCTTTGAAATTAATCAGCAAGACCGCATTGCCCAATTAACTGGTCTTTCTTTTGATGTCGTTCTTAGAGATATCTTTTTACCTTTAACTAGTGGTGCAACCCTATGCTTGCCAGAAGAAGAGGATAACCTAGAACCAACGAGAATTCTGCGTTATTTGGAAAATGAGCAAATTTCTGTACTGCATACAGTTCCTTCGCTGGCGCAATTATGGTTAGCGAATGTGCCGTCAGGAGTCTCTTTACGTAACTTACGCTGGTTATTCTTGGCTGGAGAACCTCTGAAGGAAACCCTTGTGCTTCGGTGGCGGGATGCTTTTCCAGAATCTGGTGAAATAGTTAATCTCTACGGCCCGACAGAAACAACTTTGGCAAAGTGTTATTACCGAGTACCTATTGAGTGTACACCAGGTGTACAGCCAGTAGGATCGCCGTTGCCTCAAACCCAAGCACTGGTTTTCACATCAAATAACCAACCATGCGGTATTGGTGAACCGGGTGAGATTGTAATCCGAACTCCATTCCGCAGTTTGGGTTATATCAATGCCCAAGAAGAAAACCGTTCTCGGTTTGTCAAGAACCCTTTTCGAAACGATCGCCAGGATTGGCTTTATTATACAGGCGATCGCGGATGCTATCGTCCAGATGGCTCTCTAGAAATTCTCGGTCGCCGAGATCATCAAGTCAAGATCCGAGGGATACGCATTGAACCTGGGGAAATTGAAACGGTGTTAGCCCAACACCCAGATGTACTCCAGACTGTAGTGATTGCCCGTGAAGATGTTCTTGGCGATCGACGTTTGGTGGCTTACATTATACCTAATCAAGACTCAGCAATTGCAATTACTGATATTCGTAGCTTCCTGTCGAAAAAATTGCCACAGTATATGCTACCTTCGGCTTTTGTCGCGCTGGACACCATGCCCTTAACTCCCAACGGCAAGGTAGACCGTCGCGCTTTACCAGCACCAGACTTATCAAGGCAAGAACCAGAAGCAAGCTTTGTTGCTCCCCGCAACCAAGTGGAACGCCAGTTAACCCAGATTTGGGAACAAATTTTAGGCGTCCAACCGATTGGTGTTAAGGATAACTTCTTCGAGCTAGGAGGACATTCTATCCTAGCAGTAAAACTGTTTTGGCAAATTGAAAAGACATTTAATAAAAACCTGCCTCTTGCTATTCTTTTCCAGTCAGGGACTGTAGAGGCTCTAGCCAAAATAATTTGCCAAGAAGAAGATTTAACAAAAAACTCGGCTTTAGTAGATACCTTAGACCAATCAAAATCTTGGTCATCCTTAGTAGAAATTCAATCCAACGGTTCCAAGCCACCTTTTTTCTGTATTCACGGGCTGGGTGGAGAAGTCTTATGTTTCCGTGAATTGGCATTACATTTGGGAACAGAACAACCATTTTACGGATTACAACCACGGGGATTAGATGGAAAACATCCTTTCCATACCCGCATTGAAGATATGGCAGCGCACTACATTCAAGAAATTCAGGCCCTTCAACCTCATGGCCCTTATTTTCTCGGAGGTTATTCTTTTGGGGGTACAGTTGCCTTCGAGATGGCTAAACAACTCCATGAGCAAGGCGAAGAAGTTGGCATTTTAGTTATGCTTGATAGTTGTCGTCCAGGTTATAGCTGGCAAGCGCCATTTCTCAAACGAGTTTTTTTGCATTTAAAAAATATTGTTCAGCAAGGGCCTAACTACCTTTGGCAAAAGGTTGTGAGATGGAGTTATTGGCGTAAACAAGAACTGCAAAATACATATAACCGTTACTTGGAAAACGTACTTCATGTACCTGAAACTGACAAGCATTTAAAGATTATAGATACTAACACTCAAGCTCTTAGCGACTATATTTTTTCACCTTACCTTGGTCGAGCTATTCTTTTGCGGACAGAGGATAAAAATCGGGACGAAGCTATAGGTATAGAATACGATCCTCAATTTGGCTGGGACGAGGTAGTAGTTGGAGGATTAGATATCCATTACATTCCCGGATCTCACCTTAACATACTTAAAGAACCTCATGTAAAAGTGTTAGCTGAAAAATTGAAAACTTGCTTAACTCAGGCACAATCTCAGATTGTAAAAAATTAATTTGAACTTTTCCGTGAATTCACCTTTGCACAACTCAGCACTGCTGGGTTGTTTTGCTATTTTTTGGTCTAAACTTGAAATAATAATAGAAAAACGCTTGCTAGTGGTAACTAGAGTGAGATAATTATTCTGTGGAACTGGAATATTGGTAAAAATCCAATAACCAAAAGACCTGACCGATTTAAGAATGCGATGAATATTGCTAGTGTCACAGATTGAACAGAGGAAATGATTGTGGCACTAGAAGCTGGAATGAGTATTGTTTTTAGATTTTAAGTTGGTAAGCAATCCACAATCCACTGATGCTATATAGAAGATTTGGACGCACAGAATTACAGATGCCAGTGTTTTCCTGCGGTGGCATGAGATATCAGTTCAAATGGGAGGATATTCCCAATCATGAAATTCCTGCTGATAACCAGGCAAACTTGGAAGCGACTATTAGAAGGGCAGTCGAGGTTGGAATTAATCATATTGAAACTGCCCGTGGTTATGGCACTTCTGAAATGCAATTGGGGAGAATATTGCCCAAGTTTCCCCGCGAAAAGTTGATTGTTCAGACAAAAATCAATCCAAAGGCAGATGCGAAAGAATTTCGGGAGACATTTGAACAATCCTTGAAAAATCTTCAGCTAGATTATGTTGACCTTTTAGGGTTGCACGGCATTAATCATCCTGAGTCGTTAGATGAAAGCATCCGTCCTGGCGGCTGTTTGGAAGTAGCACAGCAGTTGCGAGCAGAGGGAAAAGTTAGATTTATTGGCTTTTCCACACATGGCTCGACAGATATGATTGTGCAGACAATTAATACCAATCAATTTGATTACGTAAACCTGCACTGGTACTACATTAATCAATGGAATTGGGCGGCAATCGAAGCAGCTAAACGCCACGATATGGGGGTGTTTATTATTAGCCCATCTAATAAAGGAGGTTTGTTGTATGAGCCTTCCCAAAAATTAGTAAATCTTTGTGCCCCGTTGAGTCCAATGGTGTTTAATGATTTGTTTTGTTTGAGCCATCAAGAGGTACATACCCTGAGCTTGGGAGCAGCAAAACCACAAGATTTTGATGAACACCTAAAGACTTTAGAATTACTAGATCGAGCATCAGAAATTTTGCCGCCAATTTTAGCAAGATTGGAAGAAGAAGCGATCGCAACTTTGGGAGAAGATTGGGTAAAATCCTGGGAAACAAATCTACCAACCTTTGACGAAACCCCTGGTGAGGTAAATATTCGGGTGATTTTGTGGCTGCGGAATTTAGTGATCGCCTACGATTTAGTAGACTACGCTAAAATGCGCTATAACCTGCTTGGCAATGGCGGTCACTGGTTCCCCGGCAACAAAGCCGATCGGCTAGATGAATTAGATTTAGGGAAATCTCTTACCCGTAATCCCTACGCCGATAAAATCCCCCAACTCCTGAAACAAGCTCATCAGATGTTGGCGGGTGAAGAGGTCAAACGTTTATCTCGCACTTGATAAATTGCGTAAATCGGGCATGGGTTATGGCGTATGGTAAATAGTAAACGATAATTATCAATGCCCAATGCCCAATGCCCAATGCCCAATGCCCAATCCTAATCAGATTTTTTTGTATCTGCTGATTTAACTGCCTTCGGTACGACTAGCACCTTATCAACGCGATTACCATCCATATCCATTACTTCAATTCGCATACTTTGCCATTCAAAATGATCTGCTGCGGCAGGAATACGACCTAAATGAGTAATCACAAAACCGCCTAATGTTTGATAACTGCCGCGTTCCTCAGATTCCCACTCTTCCATCCCAAAAAGTTCCAAAAACTCCTCTACAGGCAACATCCCATCCAAAAGCCAGGAACCATCTTCGCGTTGTACAGCTTGTGGTTGATCCTGTCCATCCGTTGAAGGAACATCACCTACGATTTCACTCATGATGTCGTTGAGAGTGACTAATCCTTGAATTACGCCGTATTCATCCACTACCAGCGCCATGTGAGTGATAGTTTGCTTGAACAATTCCAAAACTTTCAAGCCACGGGTGCTTTCTGGCACAAACACAGGCTGTCGCAATCCGATAGTTAAGTCTAGTGGTTCCCCTCGGAAACTCCTGGCTAATAAGTCGGTGACAGGGATAACACCCAGCACATTGTCAAGTCCTCCCTGACAAACTGGATACCGAGAATAAGCACTATCAACCATTTTTAGGCGATTTTCTTCGGCAGAGTCGTCTAAGTCTAGCCAAACAATATCAGGACGGGGTGTCATTAAGTAACTGACAGGGCGATCGCCTAAACGAAAGACTCGCTCTACCATATCCTGTTCAGCTTCCTCAAAGGTTCCCGCCTCTGTGCCTTGCTCGATTAAGATTTTAATTTCTTCTTCGGTGACTTGCGGCTCAGTAGAAGCTGTGATTCCTAGCACTCGCAGGATCAAATCTGTAGAAGCACTTAATAGATATACCATTGGCGAAGCGATCGCCGATAAGGCACGCATTGGAATAGCCACAGTCGATGCAATTCTTTCTGGGTTGTTTAATGCCAGACGCTTTGGTACTAATTCACCAACAATCAGTGACAAATAGGTAATGATTAAAACCACTATTCCAAAAGATATCGGTTCGCTATAAGGTGCTAACAAAGGTACAAGTCGCACATAGACTGCCAGCCGATTGGCAATTGTTGCTCCTCCAAAAGCACCAGTTAGGATACCGATCAGGGAAATACCCACTTGAACAGTTGACAGGAAATGATTTGGAGACTCCGCTAATTTCAATGCTGCCATTGCCTTGACATCTCCTTGATTGGCAAGCTGTTGTAACCTTACTTTCCGTGCCGAGACAATCGCCATCTCAGACATAGAAAACACGCCATTGGCAATAATTAGCACCAAAATGATTAAAATTTCAAAAGTGATGGAGGACATGTTTAAAATTGCCGCTTATCAGAGCAAACGTAGCTCAATCCTTAGTATCTAGTATTAAAGGTGCTTCGATAAATACTTTGACTATACACAAAGTAGTAGTTATAGTTCTTAAATTTATTAGTCACTGTGCATTATTCTTCCACCTAAAGAATAAGAAAGCTGTTAACACTTTTAAAATAGTTGACATAAACTGCCTCAAGATTTGCTGACCCACAAAGACTCCCATCGCTAGTAGTACTTATGTCATTTTCTTCTATTGTGCGTGCCTTAGGCCGATCGCCGCTCACCACCGAATTTATTTCTAAGCTGAATCGACAACAAGAATTGCGGTTAAATGGCATTCCCAGGCTACCCAAGACTCTAGTGGCTTCGGCATTAGCGCAGTCTCAGGGTAAAGATTTGTTTGTGGTTTGCGCCACCCTAGAAGAAGCTGGACGCGTTTACGCACAACTGGAGGCAATGGGATGGCAAACAGTACATTTTTACCCCACCTCCGAGGCTTCTCCCTACGAACCTTTTGACCCGGAAACTGAAATGAGTTGGGGGCAAATGCAGGTTTTAGCAGATTTACTCAAAAATCAAGAGTCATTAGTCATTAGTCAGTTGTCATTAGAAACAAACCAAGAACAAATGACAAGGGACATAGACGCGCCAGCGGCTTCCCGCAGGATAGGACAAAGGACAAATTTAGCGATTGTGGCTACTCAAGGGGCGTTGCAACCTCATTTACCACCACCAGAAGCTTTTGGGCAATTCTGTCTTACCCTAAAAAAAGGGATGGAATTAGACCTGAATAGCTTCAGTGAAAAAATAACTATTTTGGGGTATGAAAGAGTTCCTTTGGTGGAAATGGAGGGGCAATGGAGTCGGCGGGGCGATATTGTTGATGTGTTCCCGGTTTCCTCGGAATTTCCAGTTAGGTTGGAATGGTTTGGTGATGAAATCGAGCAAATGCGGGAATTTGACCCAGCAACCCAACGTTCCGCCCTCGACAAAGTTGGCCAGTTAATTCTTACACCCACTAGCTTTACTCCCATCGTGATGGCTGCACTGAAAAATAGTGCTGAGTTCCGAGTGCTGAGTGCTGAGTTAAATTCTGACTCAGAACTTAGCACTGCGAACTCATCAATGTTGGAGGGTAGTCGTCGCTTTTTGGGGTTAGCGTTTGAGCAACCAGCATCTCTGCTAAACTACTTAGCAGAAAATACCCTGATTGCCATTGATGAGCCAGAACAGTGTCATGCTCATAGCGATCGCTGGGTAGAAAATGCCCAGGAACAATGGGGAATGGCGTATGGGGAAGAATCTACTCCTCTAACATTGCCGAAAATTCACCGTTCGTTTGATGAGTGTCTGGTTGATGTTGCCAGATTTAAAACATTATATTTATCGGAATTGTCAGAGGAAAATGATGGGATCAATCTTGCCAGCCGTCCTGTTCCAGTCACGCCACACCAGTTTGCTAAACTAGCTGAAACCATCCGCCAAGAACGCGATCGCAATTTCTCGATCTGGCTGCTTTCTGCTCAACCTTCGCGTTCTGTCTCGCTATTGCAAGAACATGATTGTCCGGCTCAGTTTATCCCCAATCCCCGCGACTACCAAGCGATTGATAAGCTGCAAATTAACCATACTCCCATAGCTTTAAAATATTCTGGGCTTGCGGAACTAGAAGGTTTTATTCTGCCTACGTACCGATTAGTAATTGTCACAGATCGGGAATTTTTTGGACAGCATTCTTTGGCGACTCCCGGCTATATCCGCAAGCGCCACAAAGCTACTTCTAAGCAAGTCGATCCCAATAAGCTGCGTCCAGGCGATTATGTCGTTCACAGAAATCATGGTGTTGGTAAATTTGTCAAGCTGGAAAGTTTGACGATTAATAATGAAACCCGTGATTATTTGGTAGTGCAGTATGCTGATGGGTTACTCAGAGTCGCAGCCGATCAAGTAGGTGCTTTATCGCGGTTCCGCGCCGGAGGTGATAAAGCACCGGAACTCAACCGGATGACTGGTAAAGCTTGGGAAAATACCAAGAATAAAGTCCGCAAAGCGATCAAAAAATTGGCGGTGGACTTGTTGAAACTGTATGCAGCGCGATCGCAACAACAAGGTTTTAGCTTTCCAAGTGATATGCCTTGGCAAGAGGAATTAGAAGATTCTTTCCCCTACCAACCCACAACGGATCAACTCAAAGCTGTACAAGATGTAAAACGCGACATGGAAAGCGATCGCCCAATGGATCGCTTAGTTTGTGGCGATGTCGGTTTCGGAAAGACGGAAGTGGCGATTCGTGCTATTTTCAAAGCAGTCACCGCCGGTAAACAAGTGGCACTCCTTGCGCCAACGACTATTTTAACACAGCAGCATTACCATACACTCAAAGAACGTTTTGCACCCTACCCTGTGAATGTCGGTTTGCTCAATCGTTTCCGTTCCGCCGAAGAACGCCGTGATATTCAAAAGCGATTGGCAACAGGTGAATTAGATGTAGTAGTTGGTACACACCAACTTTTAGGTAAAGGCGTGACATTCCGGGATTTAGGACTGTTGGTAGTAGATGAAGAACAGCGGTTTGGGGTAAATCAGAAAGAGAAAATTAAAAGCTTGAAGACTCAAGTTGATGTGCTTACCCTCTCTGCTACTCCCATTCCCCGGACTTTGTATATGTCCTTGTCAGGAATTCGGGAAATGAGTTTGATTACCACACCACCCCCAACCAGACGACCGATTAAAACTCATCTATCACCGATTAATTCTGAAAGTATCCGTACTGCTATTCGTCAAGAATTAGACAGAGGGGGACAAGTATTTTATGTAGTTCCACGAGTAGATGGGATTGAAGAGACAACAGCCAATTTACGAGAAGTAATACCGGGGGCTAGGTTTGCGATCGCTCACGGTCAAATGGATGAAAGCGAGTTAGAATCAACCATGCTCACTTTCAGTAATGGCGATGCAGACATCCTTGTTTGTACGACAATTATTGAATCTGGCTTAGATATTCCGCGAGTCAACACGATTTTGATTGAAGATGCTCACCGCTTTGGATTGGCACAACTGTATCAATTACGCGGTCGTGTGGGACGTGCAGGGATACAAGCTCATGCTTGGTTATTTTATCCGAAGCAACGGGCATTATCTGATGCGGCACGGCAACGATTACGAGCGATTCAAGAATTTACTCAGCTAGGTTCTGGATATCAACTAGCGATGCGCGATATGGAAATTAGAGGCGTGGGTAACTTGCTAGGTGCAGAACAATCCGGTCAAATGGATGCCATCGGTTTTGATTTATACATGGAAATGCTAGAAGAAGCAATTCGGGAAATCCGCGGACAAGAAATTCCGAAAGTGGAGGATACCCAGATTGACCTCAACTTGACAGCATTTATTCCGGCAGATTATATCACCGATTTGGATCAAAAGATGAGTGCATATCGGGCGGTAGCGACAGCTAAATCTAAATCAGAATTAAAGCAGATTGCAGCCGAGTGGAGCGATCGCTATGGTACTTTACCAGTCTCTGCAAATCAACTTTTGCGAGTCATGGAACTCAAACAGCTAGCGAAAAAACTTGGATTTAGCCGGATTAAACCAGAACAAAAGCAGCACGTCGTTTTAGAAACACCAATGGAGGAACCCGCTTGGAATTTGTTGGCGGCGAATTTACCAGACAATCTCAAGACGCGCTTTGTGTATTCTCCAGGTAAAGTGACAGTACGCGGGTTAGGAGTTTTTAAAGCCGATCAACAATTGCAAAATTTGATTGATGCTTTTGGAAGAATGCAAGGGGCGATTCTAGAGGCGGCTATTGTTTGATAAGTAGAAAAAGATTATTCATCAAATGAAAACCTATGTCAGACTTACTTAGAAGAATCACAGTTAATCCCAAACAATGTGGTGGTCGTCCATGTATTCGGGGCATGAGAATTCGGGTGTCAGACGTACTGGACTTGTTTGCATCTGGACTTAGTGCCGAACAAATCTTGGAAGAAATGCCCGATCTTGAGGCTGATGATCTCAAAGCAGCACTTCTATACGCTTCACGTAAGCTTAATCATCCAGTGTTAGTAGCATGACCATCTGGGTAGACACACACCTGTCACCTGCGATCGCAAGTTGGATCGCTAGCACTTTTGGGATAACAGCCTTCTCTTTACGTGATGTTGGTCTGAGAAATGCTGAAGACCTTGAAATTTTTGAAGTAGCCAAAGCTAGAGGAGTTATTTTTATAACTAAGGATAGTGACTTTGTTGACTTGGTTGAGCGTCTTGGATCGCCACCACAAATTATCTGGTTAACTTGTGGAAACACATCAAATGCTCGGTTGCAAGAGATTTTGAGTGCTACTTTGCCAGAAGCACTAAAGTTTTTGCGAACAGGTGAAGCGTTGGTCGAAATCAGAGGAGACTAGCAATTTTACTACTACACACGTTAACAGCTAAAAGATATCTGGTTCTAGATGTCTCTTAAGTAGCTCAATTACATCAGTACTCCATTTCAATTGAAAGCCAGAATGGTTGTTTTTGCCTGTGTAGGGCAGAATTACGCTTAATCTTTGGCCTAATATGGTGGGTTCCCATACATTAGCAACTTTACATTGTAATTGTATTGCTTGCAGTAGTCTGTTGACCTGCATCCCACTTATTTTATTACCTGTAATTTTTTCTAATTCTCTTCCTATCTCTGTGGGATTCAAGAATTGAGCTTCTAGTGTCATTCATTTCACCTCAGTATCAATAGTATGAGGTTAGAGTTTGGGAACTTCCCAATGGAACAAGATGCTAGCTAAAGGATTAAAGTCTTTTAGAATATAGACATAGAGCATTTAGGAACGTATTTTCATTTGGGACATTCCCAAACTTTTTTGGAAAGTTATTATAGTTGACCTATGCCAAAA
Source organism: Nostoc sp. DedSLP04 (assembly GCF_034530775.1). Classification (NCBI taxonomy): domain Bacteria; kingdom Bacillati; phylum Cyanobacteriota; class Cyanophyceae; order Nostocales; family Nostocaceae; genus Nostoc; species Nostoc sp. DedSLP04. The sequence continues at coordinate 61,781 of NZ_JAVRCL010000018.1, forward strand.
GTTAGCTGGAGTTCTGATGTTCAACAGCGCGTAAGAGGCTTGTTAAAAGAATTGCTAGGTTACGTCTTTGATTACCGCAATGACCTCCATCTGTTATATAGGTGGGAGCATGAGGATACTGATAGACCTAAGTTAATTGTTGAAACTCAGAGAAGATTTCTTGTAGAACTAGCTCACTTTAATCAACAAGGTCACTTTTACGAAGCTATCAAGCGTCTTAAAGACTTGAATATTTTTGAAGACAAACGCTTCCATAAAAGAGGAAAAGATTACTGGCACTTTGCTTTAAGACTTTGAAATAAAGATCCGCAAATAAACATGAAGGAGTTTGATAGGGAATGGGAATACAGAAAAAACGATAAATCGAAAAACTCGGAGTATAAAAATAAGCTTAAATTTAAACAAGTTAATGATAGCTATTATGATTCTCAGCCTGTTTTTAGCAAAGCAGACAATATTGATCGGCGTAGCTTTGCAATAGGAACGCACATTGGTACAAATAGTATTATCTATTTAGATTTTGATCGCCTTTTACAAACAAATGTTGGGGTATTTGGAAACTCAGGAACAGGTAAAACCTTCCTGACTAAATTAATGCTATCGGATCTTATTCATCAACAAGCAGCTGTGAATTTAATTTTCGATCTCCACTCAGAGTACGGAAGGGAAGCTGCACTGCAGGATCAACAATTTAGTACAGTTAAAGGTTTGAGTCAGATGTTTCCTAGTGCAGTGGAAATTTACGTTACTGATCCTGACTCTATATTTCGCTCAGGCGTGCGTGAAGTACAAGAACTCTATCTTAGTTATGACCAAATTGAAGTTGAAGATATAAAGTTAGTCAGTCGAGAGTTAGGAATATCTGAAGATAGCCTGGATAACGCCAACATATTGTATACGGAATTTGGCAAGAAGTGGATTACTCAGTTATTCAATATGACTAATGATGAAATCCAGATTTTTTGTGATAAAAAGCGGGGAGACAGAAATTCGATTATGGCATTGCAGCGCAAATTGCTGCGACTGGATAATCTGAAAAATATGAGAGATGTTCTACCGCATAATTACATCCATCAACTTTTACGTTCATTGGAAGCAGGTAAGAATGTTGTGGTGGAGTTTAGTCCCCAGTTGGATATGCTCTGTTATATGTTGATGGCAAATATGATTTGTAGGCGCATTCACATTCACTATATCAAGAAAACTAAAAAGTTTTTGCAGACAAAAGCTCAGAGCGATACACCTCGTCGGCTAGTGATAACCGTTGAAGATGCCCATCATTTGCTAAACTCCAACACAGTTCACCACAATATCTTTAGCACTCTTCTTCGACAATCGTGGAAGTTCTACATCACTTTATTTGTAGTAGAGCGATATCCCTCAAGGATTGATAAAGAAATTATGTCTGAGCTTGGTACTCGTATTACTGGTTTTCTTAATGCTGAAGAGATTGATGCTATGTTTACCGATGTTGCTAGCAATCAAAGCCTACGTTATATGATGTCCAAGGTAGATTCTAGCCAACAAGCTCTAATCTTTGGTTACGGAGTTACTGCACCAGTAGTGGTACAAACACGAGTTTACGATGCAAAATTTTATCGTGAATAGCGATCGCCCTCGCCATAGCTTAGGAAATCCAATACTTGCTACTAAAACTCTACGATATTGAGAGCGAGCGCGCTTTGCTCCCACCCCAAGCGATCGCACTTTAACAAACCCAACATGCAAGCAGGGATAATTTATAGTATGACTGAGGTGGGGATTTAAACCCCGCCTTAAAAAAACGACTGATATTCGTCGGGGCTTCTTACTCCCTTGCGGGAATAGGGAACAAGGAACTGTTTCCCGCTAAAAGTTCCCTATTCCCTTCTTTGGTAAATTTCCAGATGATTTATAAATATTCAAAAAATACTTCAGGCACTAATCTGAATTCTCCAGATTTCAAGCGAGAGATATCTATCCATAATGCTCTATGTTTATGATGTGGCGATTCTGAAAAAATTAAACTTTCCAGTTGATAAAATTTGGAATCAACAAAGTCACATTGATAAAGCTGAATAATTTCATGACCTTGCCTACCATTAAATGTAAACAGGTTCTCTATACAACCTAAATATTTAATATTCGTTAATTCTGCCTGAATTTCCTCTTGAAATTCCCGTTTTAAGGCGGCGTGGCTGGTTTCACCAAAATCCACACCACCGCCTAAAGCACGATAAAATGTTTCTTGTTTTACGGGATCGTAGCCTTCAGAAACAAAAATGCGTTCGCCCTTGGCGTTGGCGGAGCCATCGCCATTCCGAATTAACCCCAAGGCTATTACCCGAATTTCACCTGCTTTATTCATTTTTGTAACTAATTATCATAAATAGACTGAGGACGACTTTCGCTATCCTCAATAGGCCAATCTGGATTTTCACCACCGATGTACAATTCTTCAATGGTGACATATTCCTGACTTAGCTGGGTGAGAGCGTTGATTAAAATATCCAATGCGATCGCATCACTGGTTCCTAAGTCAAACCAACAACGCCCCCACTGACCCTCATATTCAAACTCACCGATGTTGTGCATCAGTGCTAGTAGGCTTTTATCATACCCTTGTTCATCATAATTCATGTAGCTGATATCGAGTCCAGTGTCCTGCACCTGAAGATTCTCTGCATTAAATGCACCCAATTTACCCAGATAAAACCAGGAATTGAAAACTTCTTCTACATACTGCTTTTCACGCGCAGAAGGATTTGTGCTGAATTTTAGCCAAATCCACACATCAAAAGGATTAATTTCGCGGAACTGAATCTCCATTTTGGTTTAATATCTCAATTACTTGTCTGCAAATAAGCATATCAAAGTAGGGAATGGGGCATGGGACATAGGGAATAGAGAATAAAACTTAATCGCCAATGCCCAATGCCCAATTATCCAGGATTCTTAAGGCTAACAGCACTATTGCGTTCGCGCTCAATTTGTTTGACTAAATCGCCTGGGAGTTGGGATTTTTTAGTCAATGCTTTGTCAAAATTAGCGATCGCTTCCTGGATCATCTGCTGACTTTTTTCTCTTTGCCCCAGTCGCTTCAGTATTTGGGCTTTAAGATAATAAATTTCTGGATTATCAGATGTCGTTTTGATCGCCCGGTTGACATACTCTAGCGCCTGTGGATACCGTTTTAAATCCCGGTAAGCAAGAGCAATACCCCGATCCACTAAATACTCAGGAGCAGCATTTTTTTCTAAGCGTCCAATTGCCTGATCTGGGCTAGCAAAAGGCAAATTAACCGCCAATAATAAATCCATATAACCCTTGATTAAATTCAGTTCTGGATCGTTGGCAGAAATTGCTTCGGCTTTGTCTAAATATTCATAAACTTGCCGCAGCCGACTAAAAGCTTGGGGTACACCATTGACAGTACCTTCACGGGTGATAACTACTGCACCTTCTAAAAAATGACCAACAGCAGTGTATAAATTACCACGCAATGGATCGCTAGCAATCAGTTTTTGTCCAGTTTCTAGAGTTTTTTGGCTGTAAGTATCTAGTTTAGTCCAATCCTTATTTCCGTATGCTAAAGATGCGCTCATGGCATAAGCTAGAGGTTCATTTGGTTCTTTGGATAGTGCTTGTTCTAGATAACGCTGTGCTGCTGGATAGTTGCCCTGTTGGAAAATTGCTTTAAAAGCTGCTTCTGTTTGGTCGCCAATTTGATGAGGTTCGCGATCGCGAAACGGATCGCCAGCAAGTGAAGGATTTACCCAGATATTAAGTGCGATCGCACCTACAAAAGCAGTCTGAGCAAGGGTAATGAGTTGAGCAGACACTACTAATTGAGGCAAAGAAAACCTTTTAGTCATTTTAACCCTCAGAATAATTGCGGTTGAAATAGTTGTATGTGTTACTTAGAATGCAAAAATGGTTAATTTCAACTTGCCTTTGCTTCAACCAAAATTTTCTTATATATTGGTAATCTTTCCATGTTTGCAGGCTTGCTCTAGCCATTATTTCAGGCTTAGTCTGCCACAATGGAGAAAAAGTGGATAATTCTTGCTGCTAAATTAAGGTGTTAATCCAGGTAATGCGCTGTAAATTTTTTTCTAGAATTTTCCAGACACTCTCAGTGTAGCTAATTAGTAATTTGCTGACTTTTTGGTAATCTTAACAAATGCTTTATCTCCGAAATGTAAATTATCATCCCACAGCGTGCCCAACAGCGATTCTCAAATCGATCAATTTAGAATTAGCACCCCAGCAGCTAGGTTTGATTATTGGCCCGAGTGGTTCCGGTAAAAGTACCTTACTAGAAATTTTGTCTGGACTAGCCGAACCCACTACTGGCGCTCTCTTCTGGCGGGAACAAGAACTTATAGCCGAACAGTTACAACAATTAGCCGGGTTAGTATTTCAGTTTCCAGAGCGGCACTTTTGCGGTGGTTCGATTTTAGAAGAATTGCGTTTAGGACATCCTGAGTTAGGGTCAGAAAGAGTCAGACAGGCGCTGAGTGAAGTGGGATTAGAGCATTTATCGCTTTCTGCTGCCCCTTATGCTTTGAGTGGTGGTCAGCAACGACGTTTAGCTTTGGCAGTCCAATTAATTCGCCAGCCAAATTTACTGTTATTGGATGAACCCACAGCTGGTTTAGATTGGTCAATGCGTCGGCAATTGATAAATTTATTAGCGAAACTGAAACAAGATTGGACATTGTTAATTGTGACACACGATGCAGGGGATCTGTTAGCGATCGCAGACCGTTGCTGGACACTCAATCACGGCGAACTAGAATCAGTAGACCCAAAGTCACTAGAATCCAAAGTTAAAGAACCTCTACCAACAGTGTGAGAAAAAAGCAGGGGGACAAGGGGACAAGGGGACAAGGAGAAAAACTATGTCCCATGTCTCATACCAAATGACAAATGACAAATGACAAACCTATTGCCTGAGATGGCAGAAATCTGGCAGAAAACTCTCAATTGGCAACCAACTCTTCAACAACAAGCGCAATTTCAAAAGCTTTATGAGTTAATCCTAGAAGGTAATCGCCAACAAAATTTAACTCGGATCGTTGAACCTCAAGAGTTTTGGGAAAAACATCTCTGGGATTCTCTGCGAGGAATTGCACCTCTTTTATCAGCAAATTTCTCTCCTGCTTCCCCTACGATCGTCGATATTGGTACAGGTGCAGGTTTTCCAGGTGTTCCCGTAGCAATTACTGTACCTAATTGCCCAATTACTCTTCTCGATTCCACTCGGAAAAAAATTACTTTTCTCGACAATATATTAACTGAACTTGCCCTTACCAATGCCAAAACTCTTGTTGGTAGGGCTGAAGAAATCGGTCAGCACCGCCAACATCGACTAGCTTATGATATTGCATTGATCCGTGCTGTAGGGGCTGCATCTGTCTGTGCAGAATATACCTTACCACTACTCAAACAGGGAGGTTTAGCTATAATTTATCGCGGTAATTGGACAGAGGATGAAACAGCTGCTTTAAAGAATGCTGTGAAGCAGTTGGGTGGTGTAATTGAATCAATCGAACAATTTACAACACCGTTAAGCCACAGCATCCGCCACTGTGTGTATTTGCGTAAGGTAGCTACCACTCCAGCTAATTTTCCTCGTGCTGTAGGTGTACCTACTCAAAAACCTCTTTGAGTAAGAGTGCGAGAAAAAGAGCCTAATTCCCAAAAATATACCAAGTGCCATTACTCGGTCGCCAAACTGCGAAGTCATTCCTAATAGAGAAATCATAATTGCCAGGGGCAGGAATATCACCACCAACGCCCCATTGTCTAGTAACTGCTACACCTGTAGAACTGTTAATCACATACCAAGTTCCATTACTCGGTCGCCAGACTGCAAAATCAGTTTTACCATCATTATCGTATTTGCCAGGGGCGGGAACATCACCACCAACGCCCCATTGTCTAGTAACTGCTACACCTGTAGAACTGTTAATCACATACCAAGTGCCATTACTCGGTCGCCAGACTGCAAAATCAGTTTTACTATCGCTGTCATAATCGCCGGGAACAGGAATATCGCCACCAACGCCCCATTGTCTAGTAACTGCTACACCTGTAGAACTGTTAATCACAT